>JBBSAP010000018.1:0-37825 GCA_038252165.1 Bacteroidales bacterium
AATCTCATAGTATTATGCTAGCCCTTTATTATAGGATTGCGTATTGCATTTATTACAAACGATTTCAATATCGTTTATTGTTGCTCCTTCATATTTAGTATGGTGCAAAGTAAACTTACCATTCAATTCCTTGCCACATTCCTCGCACTTCAAAAAAGATCTTCCCTGTCTTTTGAAAATCTCAATAACATAGTCCAAAATGCAATGGTCACCGTCTGAAGCTAATCTGCCCATTCTTCAACAACCTTCCCTTCAATATTAACTATAAGTCTATAGCTTCGCCTAAGCATAGTAACTATATCAAACTGTCGTGTTATCTGCATCATTTATCTGCCTTTATATCACTATAAGTCATCATTCCTCAATTACCTTCCCTTCAATAATGTCTTCAAGCTCCTCGTCTGAAGCGTTCTTATACTTTGAAATGAGGCTAATTTCAAGTTGATCCTTCGGATATTTGCCTTTAACCTTGTAAAACATGTCAATCCCTTTAGCTTTAGCGGAAAGGTCACCGAATTGGTTAATCAAAAAGAGATGTTGCTTCTCCACGCTTTCGGAATCAAAGCCATAACGAGTCAATAAAAGGGTTACATAAGCGAAGATATGCTGTTTCGTGAGGTTTTCTCTAGCAATACTCGCCGCTAAATTCCGATTAATCTCTCCCCGGCTATTTTCAACATTATAGCCTGCATGTATAGCCGCTTCTGTTCCGTTCCCTTGTAACTCTAAATAAAATTCACTAAATGCTTTTTCTTTAAACGTTAAATTATAACTTTTACCATCTTCTGCGGTAAACTTGAATAAGTTCTTAGCTCCTCTTACTTTAATAGCTTTATCCTTAGACTTTATAATAATAGAGGTTTTGGGTTTGCTCTTTCTCATACTTCTTTATTACTAGAGCGATAACTTTGTAGACACTACTTATAATATACCATAAACTGGTCATTTGTTTAACAAGGGGGGTGCATGGTACGGGCAAGGCAGAAGTGTACGTCCCCGGAATTTTAGAGGCCTTGTAGGTCATTACAGGGGCTTGTTTTTACCCTTAAATCACTTGTCTTGAGGCTAAATGCTGTTTTTATCAGTTTTCACTATCTTGCATATTGCCTATTGATATTAGGCTAGCGATAGCCTAATATTAAGTTATGAAAGGGGGTGAAATATGAATAATTACATTACAACGCAAGGAAACGGATGGTATAACTTTGAGGCATTAGATCAATCAAAAAGCTATATTAAAATCTGCAACTTAAATTGTGGAACTGATAGAAAAGCTATAAATCAGGCTAGAAAAATGATAGGCGAGGTGACAGCCGAAATTGAAGTTGTAAGCATTCCGGTGGTTTAATTTTAGGGCTGTCAAGAACTTTGACGGTCTTATAAATTAAATAACAAAGAAAGGAGGGAAACATGATAAAAGCAATATTTGATTTGTTAGTAATGCACGATTATACGCCGGCTCTATTCCATTATTTTCATTGGTACGAGGATGATCGTATAGTTGTTGTACTCTTAACACTCAACACAATCGGATTTATTTTAATTACTTTGATCGTTATCTGGATCGTATTCAAAGCAATCAATAAATATCTGCCAGTGGTTTAATTTTAGTGTCGTGCATGGGCTTGCACGCCATTAAAAATCAAATCTACTAAAAGGAGGTGAAAAAGTATGACAGAAAAACAGGAAATCGCAGTTAGATTAATAATAGACGCGTGGCAAGTAGAAGGCGCTTCGCCCCAAACTCACAGAGAAGCCAAAAAATGGCTTTTAAACAACCGGCCAACACTCCATGGCGCAATTTCTGATTTGATACTAGCATTATGACAAACGCAAACGCTGTAGCACTCGGAAAATTAGGAGGACAAAAGACCGCCTCTATAACAACAAGAGAAGAATATGTGAGACGCGGCAGAATGGGGAAGGCAGTGCAAATGGAGAATAGGAAGGCCAAACACACACCGAGGAAAATTAAGAGGCCTTAAGACGCACTACAGAAGGTCGTTTTTGGCCAAATAGCCTCAAAACCATCAAAAAAGCGGAAAACTATTAAAAACAGTTGACCGCTTTTTTATTTTACTGTAGAAGTATTGTCGGAAGTGCGAAAGAGGTTAAAAACACATCCTATAATCAAAAAGAGGATTGCATATAAAGAAAAGATCAAGCCGAATGGCCGCCAGTTTAAACCGATTGCGCCGATCATAGAAACAAAGCTCGCGAACAGGAAAAAACGATCTTTACTCATAGTTTTGAAATAACAATTCTCTTTTTACACTTCTGACAATAAAATATAATCTGCGCATTCTCAAACGTATCAGATAGCCTAAATTCCCATTCTCCCTGACAAAATGGACAAATAAGAATTGAATATTTTGGTATTTCTTTTATTTCAGGCTTTATTTCTGCCATATTTATATTGGTAAAATCTCAACTTCAACTCTTGGTTTTGCTAAATCCTGCTTCTTATGTACAGACAGTTCAACTACTTGCCTGTCATTCAAATATACTCTTTGTTTTTGAAATAGATCAAGAAGAATTTTGAGGCTTGCGTCAATATCCCGATCACGATGGTAGTACCACACTACTTGCATTGATACGTCGCTCTCTAGGGGCATCTTGCGCCCCTTCCATTGATGTTTGACTTCCCACCCGGCACTTCTTTCCCAATCCACCGCTTCTGTGCGCTTATAAAGCCTTGCGCCATTATGTCGGCTTGATACGCCATAAGTCTGATTGATTGATGGAGGCATGGACAGTATAAATCTCATTTATAAAATCCTTCCCAAATAGTAAGACCGACGTAAATATAAATAGCTAAAACTACTATGCAAATAACAATTCCTATAACTGCGTACTTCATAAATTATTCTTCTTCTGTACCACCTGTTATTGTTTTGTATTTCATATTATTCCTCCCACCCATTCTTCCGTATGTCTTTAGATTTTATGTTCATAATCACACCTGTCGCAATACCAATCCCAAAGACAAGACTCTCGGTCTAGGAAATAATTCTCTATTTTCTTATGTCCGAATAAAAAGCAAATCAGTGTTTTCATACTCTATGTCGTAGAAGACTGTTTCTACAATGCTTACTTCTTCCACCCATTCTTTTTAGTAAAGATAGTATTCTCGGTAAATGAGAATCCACAACCACACTCAGACTTATGAAGCTTCTTAAGAGCAGGCATGTAATCTCGTTGTGTTTCAACCCATGCTTGGTCTGCTTCAACCCATGCTTGGTCTGCTTCAACCCATGCTTGGTCTGCTTCAACCCATGCTTGGTCTGCTTCAACCCATGCTTGGTCTGCTTCAACCCATGCTTGGTCTGCTTCAACCCATGCTTGGTATGCTTTAACCCGTGCTTGGTCTGCTTCAACAACCTCGCTAGGTAGTTTACCCTTAACTGGTTTGATAAGCCTTAGCCTTAACTTGATCTCATCTTCAGGCTTTTCTTCCTTAATATATTTAATCCTGTTCTTTAAAGGTTCGGTTAATGACTCAAGTAAGACTTCGTGATGCAAATGCCAATAGTATTTTGTTTTCATATTATTCCTTTATCAACTCACTTTTGAGCTTGGATAACTCCGGCTTTACTTCTGTTTTATAATTTACACAAACTGATATTTTCATATTTTAAAACCCAATCAAAACTCCGTAAAACTCGCACTCCTCATTTCTGCAAACGAAAATAATAATCTCATAAACAAACCCGGCAGCAGCAAGTGTGCCGTATTCTTCCATTTTCTGATTACATTTTTTACAATGCACTAATCTAACCTCCTCTTGCAACTAGAACAAATCTGTATAACACTATGCACATGCTCGCTTGCTTCCTTTGAAGTAGTTAAATGCTCGCGGATAACCTTGTTCCAAGTAACGTTTTTTCCTTCCGGAAGATCATTGACTGTCTTATAAGTTTGCGCAAATTTAACTGAATAATAAAGAAGTCGCTCTCCGCGATCTGTTTGCTCTGCAAGGGCATGCACGTTCTCGGCTACTGTTCCGGGCAAGGAAAGTATAATCTGTCCCACCTTGTGATGCGCCTCAATCAAAACCCAGCGTGAAGCAAATTCCGCTTCAACAAATATAGCCTGAATTTCTTCAACTGCCTCATTAAATTCTTGTTTAACCAATACGTTATTCATATCAATTTTATATACTTCATCTTTCTAGCAAACCACCAAAGACTGATTGCTCCAAATATTCTCATTTTGAAACCTCCACATTACAAAGACTTGAACAGCCAATAGCATTTTTAGTAGCAAGCGACAAATCCGCGACCCGATTATATTTTGCAAATCCCCCGGTATCTGTGACCTTTGCGAAAACACTCTTTCCATTTTTAAGATTCTTGATCTTAACGTACTGATTTTTATATGCTCGGAAATTTGAAGGCGTCAAGGCAACAGTCAAAGCGTAATCATTTAATCTCTGACCATTTGCCATTAAGTAATAAGTGCCATTTTTATCATAATGCGGATTACAGCCCAAACACCCTGCGACTGTATAAACTGAGGCTAAACCTATAAGCAGTAGATTCATATTTTTATGATGTACCTATATACCCTATCATGTCCAATTTCATTACGCAAGAGTCTTACACCCTTCGGATAAAAGTAAACCGGATTGAAGTATTTACTTTTCATTTTTCCATGAGCAACACCTTCCGAAATATCCTGAACTTTCATTTTCTCAACCCTCTCTTTTGTAATCTTGTAATAAAAAGTTGCCCTATTCGCGCCTCGTTTTATAAGCTCCATTTTAATTCTCGTTTCCTCTGAATACGCTTTTTTCTTGGATTTATCTAGTTCTGATTTTAAAACCTGAAGTTTTGTTTTCATACTAGCGGATTCTCCTCAATCACCCGATCAACAATAAGCTTCAAATCAGAATTAAAAGGACGCGGATAATTATCCTCCCCAACGTCCCAAACCTTAACTTTATCAAGAGATTTAAGTGATATATGTTTTTGCGCTTGATCTTCACTTGTCGCAATAATTACATCCGCCCAATCAAAAAGCATAAAAAGCGTTTCTTCAGAAGTATTTTTAACTCCTGCAGTTAAAACGTCCGAACCTTTATACTTATACTTCAAAGCATGAGCAAAAGTCACACTCCTATTATTACCCTGATCGCAAACAACTAAAATCTTCATAATTTTATCTTTCTTCAATCCCGACTATGAGCCTGCCCAACTCAAAGCCAGGGTTCAGGAAAGACTATACTTCTATTTCTTCCTGCTTTTCTCCTAGATTGTCCGGAATATCCTCCGGATTTACTTCATCCTCCGAAGTTGTTTTTTCTTCGGATACTGAAATCTTAACTGGCTCTACCTCCCATGAGGTCTGTTCTTTGCCACCCTTTTGAATGACGTTTTTGGTAATTTTTACCTTATCGCCTTCTTCTAAAGTATCAAATACCATTGCAACCTTATTTGCTCCGGTATCCCAATACTTTTGCTGAACTTCTCCGTCAACTGTTATCTGCAATATGAATCGGAAAATTTCTAATTCTGGATCATAAGTTGAGGGGATCATTTTATAGCCTTTATAAATTGCTACTATTGATTCTCCAACTTCCAATTTAAGGAATGGACTTCGTGCTTTAACTTTATCTGCCAAATCTCCCATTTATTTTTTCACCCCCTTTCATAATAAATCTTATTGTCTGATCGTTTGTATCTTTAATTTCAAGAGTATCGCCTTTTTCTACTTTTTTGGCTAACTCAGCTATTACCTTAAATGACTTAACAGACATTTCAATTTCAACTGTTTCAACTGTTCGTGTAAAAATTGGATAGAAGAATTTGATAAGCAATCTTTTATTTAACATTTTATTTAGCGTGCAACATCCTTCTCATTTTTTCCCACTCTGACGATCCTACCATTGCGCCCATTACCCCTATAGCGCTTGCAGGCGCTTGATCCATATTAAATTGAGGACTCCATTCAAAATAACCAAGAGTATATTGACCTCTACCTTGAAAATCATCAAACTTTCTAAATGCTTCTGCTTTGTGCCAATTTGGAATAATCATTTTTTCGCCGTTATAAAGAACGGAAAAGTTTTTCTCGTTACAAAAGTCCTGCTTTGATTCATAATTCATTCCACCGGGAATACCAACAAACTTCTTATCTTCTTTTCCAACTACTACGCCAGAAAATAATGTTTTTGCATTGTAAATCTTAGGCGTTTTCATTTTTTCCTTTCTCAAGCTGTAACGAAATAACATCAGGATAACTATTAACTAATGGAGGATCGGGAATCTTTCCTTCGTGCAAATCCAAATATGTCCTGTAAACATTTTTAAAACTACTGAATTTGCCTTCTATTTTCTTAAATTCATAACCGCTTTTGTGTTTTGTGCCAGTTCTCAAAATATATAAATCTTTTACCCTAACGTGATACATTTCTTCATAAGCTCTTTTGTATGCAAGCACCTGCAGATGATGTGAATAATAAATACCCGATCCTGTCTTGAAATCAATTATTGAAAGTCTGCCATTTATACGACAAGCAAGATCAAGTGTTCCTGCATATTTATATTTAAGAGAAGCGACAACCTGTTCTGGCTGTAAAGCTGTAGGATTAAAAATCCTGTACCATTCATAAAAAGAAGCGATGTGCTTTTTTTCTTTCGGAGTTTTGTATTCTGTAGTAAGCGAAAGTTCTTTTCCGCGAAGCAACTGCTCATAAGCATCATGTAGCTTAGTACCAAATGCGGAAGTTTCGGCAAGTATATCGTCTGCGCTCTCCTGAGTGTTATTTAGAAGCCATTTTTTAAGTGAGTAGGCTGTAGGCGCTGCTTCGTCTAAAATTGTGGTTACACCGGGGAAGAAGTTCCCATTTACAAAGTAAAAGTGATTATCGTCAATTTCCTGTTTAACTATATCGGGCAAGATTATTTGTTTTTTCATACGGATTTATTTTTCTTCAAACCAATTTTTCAATATTTGTTTTCCCAAGAATTGAAAAGCAACGCGATAAACTTCAAGAAGCGCATTATCATTTTCAGGAAGCGATAAATCAACATTTGATCCAAGCTTTACGCTAGTAGGCGCAATTCCTGTTTTAATAGTCATTTCAAAGAAATAATTAACAGGAGCATTAACATAAGTTTCTTTACTTAACTTTATTTCAATATCGGATATAGTAAGTCCCCAATCAGAAAGCATGGTATCAATAAATTGCTTTGCTTCTGAAATTTCTAGCGTTTTTTTAACCTTAGATTTTGGCATATTCTTTCTCCTTTATAACCTTTAAATTGTCAATCAATTCGCCGATTATTTCTTTCTTTGTTTTCCCGGAGTAATAAACCATAGTTCTAATCTTATTATTCTGTTCCTTTGTAATCTTAACGTATAAACTTATTTCTTCCATATATAAATATTATCAAATATAGATATAGATGTCAAGTAGATCTTTTTATATAAACGTTAATAACGTTAGTATAAATACTTTCCCGATTGATTCAGTCCCCCCCTACCCCTGGAGGAGTAAAGAGCTTTCCCATATGAACTTTCTTCCTTTCAATTCGTACTGTTGATTTACGATCTTGTTTTTATTAGCCGAAAGTCAGGCGTCATCCATAATGCTTATTAGGCAAACTTCAGGCAAACAGATTACTATTTCTAGTCGGAGTTGCACCGATTTACCCTCGCCTTTTGCTGTACCCCTATACGAGCTATGTAAGAGCAATAGCTGTTAAGTGGTAGCTTTAAAAGCTAATATGTATTCAAATTGATCTTCTGTAATTCTGTTAAGAAAAACGGCGCGTTCATTGTAAAATTTTAATATTCCCGGAGCTTTCTTTATTTGTAGTTTTTTGAGGATAAAATCTTCAAGTTGCTTCTTTACCCATCCCTGCTGTATTGAGAGGCTTCTAACGAACTGTATGACCTCTGGTGAGGTTTTAAATCGCTCTGCTAACTCTGTGTGGATTACTTTATATTCTTCTTTTGTTAATTTCATAAAAAAACCCCTTATGGCTGGTGTTGAAACTTCTTGCGAAGTAGCGTTGCAGGCTTCCTCAACACCCATAAAGGGTTTTCCCTGCAATTTTTTTAAGCTATTACTAGTATAACACATTTGTCAACAGATAAGAAATAGGCTCTATCGTGACAGGTAGCAAATAAATGTGTTTAAAGTCAATAAAGACAGAGCCTATTTGCAATTCCTCGCTGTCTTAGATTAAATACTGGAACAGCAACGATCAATCTGTTCTATCTATGCTAGGCGCAGATTGTTTAGGAAAAAATAAAACAATTTCTTCTGATTCTGGAATTCTGTCTATAAGAGGCGTGCGTGCGTCAATTGGATCAGACGTATGTTCAAAATCTTCTGCTGTTAAATCGTGTCCGTCTGGTTCTCCTTCATAACAAAGCGAATCTCCAGATGGTAGGGGATGTCCTCTTCTAATAGCTCGCAAACCTTCTGTGATGACCTGTAGCTTTGATTTAGGAGCCTGTCTTATCATCTCCTGTACTTCAGGGTCTTTGAAGATGTCACCACTTGGTATTCTAAAGTTTTCTCTGTAGTCTTTTTGTACTTCTCCTCCAAACTTTTCTTTCATTTTATTCTCCTATGATTCCTTGTATTTGAGTTTATCCGCCTATCAAATATAGTACCACCTCTGTGGCGTTCTGCCAATAGTGATTCAACTTGCCAGCGTTCCTGAGCGTCGTGGTGTAATTCATGCGGTATACACAGTAAAGCACTATTCATAGTTACATCTCTTATGCTTGAGGGTGTCTTGTGATCTAGGAAGGCTTCAAACACACCTGTAATATGATTGACCTTGCCTGTATTAGGTCTTTCACACTCCTCAAACTCACAATTACCCTGAGCTCTTGTGCGAGCCTCATGTCTTTGTTCTACGCTAAATCCCATTCCGTGTCTTTCCATTATTCAAGCGGTACTAAAGGTACTCCTTCCATCATTTGAGCCATTATTTCTTTCTTCCTGTCGTAGACTGTTATTGCGAGATCCATAGAATATCTAGGTTTAAAGGGGATCATAAATCCTATTTTTTTTATATCTTCCATCCCTTTCTCTTCGTCCCCTGTCTCTTCGGGTACAGTTTCCACCTTCTCATCCTCTCCCGATACTTTTGTCTTCTTATCGCCTTCTCCGTCTGTTGGGATGGGGCCATCGGGGAGGGATTGTTTTTTTTTTACCTTTATGTGTTCAACAAACACCTCTGTGGGTTTTTCTTGAATCTTGTCTGTGTAGAAGACTACACGCCCATCTTCATAGTTAGCAACTAAGGGTCTATTTTTAACATCCATGCCTACAAATACATCCGCTGCTAAATCAAACATCTCCCTATCTAAGACTCTTCGGAGTTCTCGTCCTCCCTTACTATGAACCTTACCTAGTATAAATTCTCTAAACTCACTTGTAACTGCGAAGTAAGGAGCTTGACTAATATATATAACTCTTCCCTTATTGTCTTTGACAGCCATTCCGTTTTCTGAGGCAGGGACTTGGAATTGTTCTTGTAACTGGGAGTTTTTTAAATCTATAAACTTAGTCAACATCCTATCGTATAACAAGGGATCTATTAATTCTTGAAAGACTACAATATCATCCAATCGGTTGATGAACTCAGGTGATAGAGTACCCTCTAGGCCTTTCTGGGCTTCCTGTGCGATCCTTTTAGCCCTAAATAGGGGATCTGGTGCTTCTCCATGAAATCCTATGCCCTGATGGCCTTGTGTTATTTTGTGAATTTCTTGTGCTGCGATGTTACTTGTAAAGATCAAAAGAGAATTATTGAAATTTAGAGGTTGGGTTCCTTTTTGTTTATCTCGTGCATCCATTACTCCCTTATCTAAAACACCTAAAAGTACCTGACGTATATCTGGGTGGGCTTTGTCAATCTCGTCAAAGACTATAATACTTCGGCCTTTATGTAGCCACTCGTGAGGGATTGCAGGTTCTTCGTTATACCCAACATAGGAGGGCGGAGAACCAACAAATCTTGATATGTAGTGATCTTTCTGATACTCAGCCATATTGATTATCTTTAATCTGTCATCTGGAAGTCCCATGACTTTTTGTGCAGCTCTTGCAGATTCAGTTTTTCCTGAGTTGTGATTAAACACTCCACAAGCCCAATAATTATGATATTTTGGAACTTCAAAATCGTAGTAATAGCTTTTGCCTAATGATTTTATCTCTGTTATTTGACTTAGTCCTAATCCTGTGATACCATGTATATATGCCAAAAGGTGAGAAGAGACTTTGGACAAAAGAGAAGATTGATTTAGCGATTTACCTTTATAAACAGGGTTTAAGTTTACATGAGGTAGGCAGGCGAGTCGGAGGGAAAAAATCAACTGTGAAAAAATATATCCAACTTGCTGGAATTGATATAAGACCCCTCGCACACTATTCACAAGGAAGTTTAAACCAACAATGGAAAGGTGGCGTAACCATTGATAATGACGGCTATGTTTTAGTTTATTCACCAGACCACCCTTATAAAAATAACAGTAATAAAGTCCGCCTACATCGTCTGATAATTGAGAAAAAGCTTGGTAGATACCTTTTACCAACCGAAGTGGTAGACCATATAAATAATATAAAGGACGATAATCGGCTTGAAAATTTACGCTTGTTTGAGAAGAACGCTGACCATTTAAGAACAACCTTGAAAGGTCATGTTCCGAAATGGTCGGAAGAAGGACGGAAGAAGATTTTTTCCACTGTTGGTGAAGCGTGGACAATTCATTATAGGAAGTGCCCGAAAAAAACCTGTGAGCATAGGTTACTGATAGCGAAGAACCGTTTGAAAAAGAAACTCTCCACATCTTCTCTTTAGTAAATCTCTGTGGTGGATTAGCCTCGGTTATAACAATGTTATTCCTTTCATCTAAGGAATAGATGTGGAACGATTTACCCTCTTTACATCTCTTCCTAACCGTCTTGGTGGTTTTGTCTACGGGGTCATATATAGGAGTCTTTTCGTGTAAGCAACCGCTTGGCCCTAAGAAGAACATTGACCCTAAGGGTCTATTGGGGTCTTGGAGTCCTGTATCAAACATAGCCAAACGTCTTGCGATTGCTTTCATCGCATCATGCTGACCAAAGACAGTCTCTTCTAGTTGTTGGGTGATTACATCTGAGTACGAAGACTGAGCCTCCACGGGTATCATGGTAGCTTGTACTTCAGCCGATGTTAGTGTAAGTATCTCTATCATTATTTAACTATAGTCTTTATTACAGAGGTTTTAAACAGCAAAAAGACGCCCTCTAGACTTCCATTATGCCACTAGCCTGTCCCACTTGGGGCAAGACAGGCCATGGTCTTTTAATTATATCAGCTTGCCCACATTAAGAATTACCAACCTTCTTTGCTAGTTGATAAACTCCCGTTCCTGTTAATGCTGCAATAATTCCTGTTTCTATTGTAAGTCCAAAATAATGTAAAAATCCTAATATTATTCCGACTATCAAAGAAAGAACTACTCCCAAAACTGATGTTACATCAATCTTAGTATATTGTTGTAAGACTGCAACTATTCCCCTGACGATTCCTATAATAACTGCTACTGCGGCTGGGTTAAAACTATCCATTTTATTCACCCCCTTTTCTGGAAGCTAGCTCCGACTCATTTGGAAAAAAGTCCGAACATAGCTCTCAAAAACTATCTAACTCTTTTATAAACAAAAAGAGCTATCCAAGCGCCGATTATAGCTATGACTATTGATAAAATATCAAAAGTTCCGGTTGACGTAATGTCAAATGATCCTGTTGTGAGAAGATGTGCTATTGTTCCTCCTACAAAAGATCCGATTACTCCAACTATAATTCTTTCAGGCCATGAAAGAGAAGAACCATTGTCAAGATAATCTGCAATCCATCCAACTAATGCTCCAAATAAAATCCAAACTAATATTGTAATTATAATTTTAATTCACCCCACTTTCAGAATAGAAATTTTAATACTCCTATTACTATGAGTATTTTAACTAATATGGATATCAAAATAATTAAAACAATAAGTCCTATTAAGTATTTCATGTTTATCTCATCTTCTCCAAAACTTCCAACTAAACTTCTTTTTCTTAATAGGTTTAGTAGGTTTTGTAGGAATTTGCTCAAGCTGTGAAGAAACTGCGTCAAGAACAGCATTTTGCATTTCACTTGTTTTTTCTTCTAACGTATCTGAAGCGGCTGTAGCAATTTGTTCCGGAAGATTTTGTGATTTTCTTCTAAATGTTTCAAATTCATCGTTCAAATGTTTATAAGAAAGTTGTAAATTTTCAAGCATATTTGCTTGATCGCGCTGAGTTGATTCAATACGTCCCAACGTTTCCATGCCTTCTTTTATGCCCTTAAAGCGTATATCAATAAGTTTTTCTAGGTGATCTGGTATAGAATCTTTTAAATCTTCTACAAGACTTTGTCCGAGGTGATTGATAAATTGTTTAATGTAATCAGGATTATCTAATTTTCCCATATTTAAGCAGAAGCGACTGAATCTTTTATCTTTTTAATTCTATCATTTGCAGTTGTAATGTCAGTTGTCAACTTAGTCGTTTTTTTAACTTCTGCTTTGTAGAGTGTTTGATAATCTATTGGATCAGGAGTAGGCGCAGGAGGAGTTGGAATATCAAAAGGTACATTAAAAGCTTTACAAATACCTCTAGCGATTGCATTTGCTACTCTATCAGTGTCGGCGAGAATAACTTTATCGTGAGCATTCTGTCCTACTCCACACTCTATAATTCCACAAGGAGTTGGAGCAGTTAAAGAACGCCACATATAATAGAAAGTCATATTGTTTGAAATCCATTCTTCGTGTTCTTCTATTCCGGTGTTTTTAAAATACTCACTTTTTAAAGCAGTTACTATTTTTTGAGATATAGAATTTACTACATCAACAGACGGATCAGGTGCGGTCATAAATCCACCGCCCTTGTTATGTATATCAGCTTCGTAGTGAATTGCTAGATAAAAATCAAAGTTTTTGCTTGTAGTATTTGAATCACAATTAGCATTAGCGTCATCTAATTGAACTGTGAAGGCTTTTGTTCCATCCGTATTCTTTTTGGAATTGAGGATTTGTCCTAGTCTATCTCTTACCTTGACTGTGAAGGTTACTTCTCCTGGGGCGCCTGTGCTAGGCCTTAAAGCTAAGTCGCAATTTGAGCCTATATTTTGGTGCCCTGACTGAATTCCTATGAACCTTAGCATAAGAATATCTTACCTTATTTTAACTTTTTGTCAACTTTTGAGGCTATTTTTTAGAAGTTTGTGGATAACTATTTATTCTTCAACCCTATCCAAAACTTCGCCACCCCTACAGAATTTTAGAACTTAGTTCTAAATATGCTTCTTCCTTTGGGTTGCGGATTAGCTTTTTTCTTTGCGCTTTTTTCTCCCCGTATAATAAAAGCCTCTGCTTCCTTTGGATCAATTCTACTAATATAAATACCAGTCAACATAGACAATAAAATATCCTGCCAGTAATTCTTTAACACTGCATCGGTTGTTGTTCTTTTTACTCCCTCGCCCTCTTTCTTGCTTATATCCCCCTCAATCGGTATTTTTACTGTCCTTATTGATCCGTGCAATTTTGTCTGAAGATCGCTATCGGTTGTTGGAATAATTTGCGTAAAAGTTTGTAGGAAAGAGGTTTGCTTCCTCTGGTACGGATCAAACATTCGTGAAATATCATTTAACATTCTGTACCCGGGCATAAAAGTAACCAAATTATCTCCTAATATAACCGGCGCAGGTTCATATTGTTGATATTTATTCCTATAGCCTATTGCCAAAAGTCCCATACTTGCAATTGGAGAAAGAGATCCAAACATATCGCTAAAAATAGATATTCCAGATTCCCACTGTTTGTTTACTAATTGTATTCCTGCTTCTGATAAATTCAAGAATGGATATTTGCCTACACGAGTAAATAACTCATTGCCTTTATCATCACTTAATCCGCTAAACAATCTTCCTCTAGTTTGCAATCTTGCTGGTGTGTTCTCTGTACCCTCCGGGGTTTGTTGTTTCTTTTTCCTTTCATTACTTTGCCAAGCATACAAAGCCATAATAGTTGTCAAAGCTAGTAACTTAGCAACTCTCTCTTGCCACGGGATACTTCTATCAAAAACAGAAGTCGCCAGATTAAGAACGTGTTTTGCATATTTATATGGATACTTAGCAAAAGGTTTAATTGCATGACCAACTGGACTCCTTTGGTGTGCTTCAAGCCAAGCTGGTACATTCTCGTAGTCATAAGCGTAAAGATCAACCTGTTGATTGATTTCGGCTATCAATGCTCTTTCTTCTGCTGTTGGAAGTCTTAATCCAAGACTGCCCATTTCATTTAATCCCTTGAGATTGCTTGCATTTTCCGACAATAAAACAACTTTTTTCCAATACCTTTCGTATATACCAAATAACTTTAAGGCTTTATCTCCGTAAGTATCTATGCTTTTGGAGAGTATCCCTTCTTGTTTGGTAAATTGTCCGTACCAGTTTGAAAGATCTCCTCCATATACCCAATCCGGCGCATTATTCCAACCTTTAGGTAAAAGCACTTGAAGCAAAGCAGCAACATTATTTCTCGTTTGCTTATACCCGATATTTCCAGTAAGTGTTTCTGTATAAAAATCAGTCAAAACTTTTGAGGAGTATTGTATACCACCGCTAATAAGATTAGTTCCGGCAGTTCCAATGTGAGCAAGTATATTTATTCTCCAATATCTGTTTATGTCATTAACAATCCTAACTGCTGTACTTGCTTCGTCAACCAATCCTTTCCACAACTTATATCTCTCGTAGATCTCTTTTGG
This sequence comes from Bacteroidales bacterium, assembly GCA_038252165.1. Lineage (GTDB taxonomy): Bacteria > Bacteroidota > Bacteroidia > Bacteroidales > VadinHA17 > LD21. The sequence continues at coordinate 14,813 of JBBSAP010000018.1, forward strand.
CATTTGATAACGAACTTGTTTCGCTACAAATTGTTTTCTATCCTTAATAGCAAGTATCTTTTTTTCCTGTGGAGTACCCACTCCTTTTTTAACATTCCCTACGACTTCCACCCAACCGGATTCGGCTTGTTTTCCCTCCGGGATTGGCTTTGTTACTCTAGCAAATTGTCTGGTAATGAAATCGTTATATACTTTTTCTCCCTCAAGATCCACCAAAACCTTAGTCATAGACTTTTGGAAATCTTCAACATATCCCTCTATTCCTGCGCGCTTTTGACGAGTTCCAGCTCTTTTTTCCCTGAATCTTAATCCTTTTCCAGTGGTACTCTTTGGTTTTTCATCAAAATAATGATGCACCCAACCTTCAATATTGCCCGTAATTTTATTTACATCTTTGATTATTTCCCTATTGAAGTAATCTGTAGCCTCGTTTCTTTCGGCTGTAAAGTCCACGATAAGTTTCTTACCCTCTGGACTAAGTTGATTAAAAAGCCTTTGCCCCTCCTCTTTTGTATATCTTTGCCTTGCATATAATGGGTATGCTTTTCCATCTTCAATCTGTGTATCTACTTCCTCCCAACCTGACTCCTGTAGATCCTTTGCTTCTTCCTTGGTTTTAGCCAGAACAAAATCACGAGTACCAAACTCTGGCTTTCCCCCTCTTGTAATAATGATAGATTCCGCAGTCCTAAATAATAATGCGGGATCATCATTTACTCCCTTGAACTTACCTTTTACAAACTTTGTTAAGACAAATTTACCTCTCTCCTGCATGGCTCTATGAGTAATTTCTTCATCATAAGCAATATTTCCAACCCTTTTTCCTAAATGCTTTTGATAGGTTTGTCTTAAATCTCTTAGAAAAGCAAACTTTAAAGTACCCTTATCTATATTATTTTGGGCAGCTTCCATAAACTCCTGAATCATGGGATTGTTTATAGCCTGTTTTTCTATAAGATCCATAGCTGTTGGAGCAATTTCACTCAAGTTGCCAGGGCTAACAATCATCTTTTCAAAATAATGAGCAAGCAATTCTGAAGGCTTATTATAATAGACAGGATTTTTAGCAATAGTATCTTTTCCTACCAATTCCTCTGTAATTGCTTTCAATTCATTTGTTAAAGTCTTAGTTGTTGCCTCATTTAAGTTATCTCCAAAGACTTTTAGAGTATCTTTTCCTAAGCTACCAACTACATGAAATTCAATTCCATGTGCCAATTCGTGAGCCAGTACTCCAACATAATCAGAATTATTGGCAATATACTTTCCTTTGAATCTGGCTTCTCCCTCTTTAGCAACATTTATGCTTTTCTTAAATTTTCCCGGAGAAACAAATTGTCCAACTGCTTCCTTCCTAGTAACCCCACCAGTTCTGCGTAAAATTGCATTGGCTTGTGCAAACTTATTTAATTGATCTATTTTCTTAATAAGCTCCTCCGGAGTTTTAGCAGGCTGTAATCTATCTACAACATTTGCTGTTGATGGCTCCCTCTTGAGGAAAAAACTTTCAGATGACAATTGACTATCAATTTCAAAAACTTTATTTTCCAAATAAGAAAGATAATTTCCCATATTAGGGTCTTCTTTTATCAAAGTTTGAAGCATTGCATAATCTGCCTTAAAGCTTCCTTGTTTTCCAACTCTTAAAAACATTTCTTTATTTAATGCAGTTCTAATTCCTGCCAATGCTTTATGATCTTTTTTATATTTTTGTATTTCTGGATCAACTACTGCTTTTGTTTTTGCAATTAAATCTTCCTGACTTGTAGCAGTACCTAGAAGTACATCTAGTTTAGAAGTAAATTCTGCTTGGGATGAACGCGCCTCAAGTGAATTAAAAGCAGGCCTTTTCTGCTTGTTTGTAATATCCCTTCCCTGCTTGTCAAAAACATAGGTTTTTACTCCTTTTTCCGGTGGGGGAGTGGTATTTTGTGCCTGTGGGGAAGTAGTCCCTGTAGTGGGGGAGGGGAGGGGAGTAGCATCTACAGTTTTTCTTTCAGCATTATTTTTAGCAAGAGGAGTAAGAGTTGTTTTTCCTTCTATTTTTACTAGTACATCTTTTACGCTTGCTTGTTTGTATGCTTGGTATCTTCTGTTGCCATCGCTGTTTAAAATATATTTATCTCCTTGTTTATATACTGGAATAGGAGGTAAAGTTCCACCATCTTTTAATGTTTGGATCATGGGATCAACATTTAATTTTTTATCTTTCATTAAGGGAGATAAACCACTATCTATTTGATCTATTGGTATTGTCGTCACTTTCGCTGTCTGTGGTAGCGTTTTCTCCATTATTATTAGACCCTTACTTAGAGTTTTTGCATTAGGAACTACTGTATAGCCCTGTTTTTCCCAAAATCCTTGTGCTTCTGTAAATGATTTTATTTCAGACTTTTTAGCTCCTTTATTTATAAGCTCTTGTTCTAATGCCTTAACTATTGCAGTTCCTTGCCCTTGTTTTTGAGCTTGTGGGTCAAGTTCTACATGAACTGATCCATTTCCGTTTGGTAAAATTGTTGCGTAAGCAGCTTTCACTCCTGTGTATGATTCAGCGTTAGGTAATTGAATAACTTCTCTTTTGACAGGAACAGTATCGGATGCAGTTAATTGAGTTATGTTAGCTTTTGAAGTAATTGTCGTATCTTGATTTTTAGTTGTCAACTGGTTGTCACCTGGCGTGACTGATGTAGGCTGTACAGGCGTATTAGAACCACCTTGCTCGCTTAATAATTTGACTTTTGTAGGTTCTACTAAATCTATTGTGAATCTTGCTCCTTGAGGAGTTTTAGCATTAAATAACTTCGCAACTCTTGATTTTTCTGTTACTCCAAGATTAATTTGAAGGTTTTTCCCTTCTTGTTCTGCTTGATCTGCTGCTTTTAATAGTACATCTCTTGCTTTTACCGCCTCTGGCTTTGCTAAATCCGTAGCATTTGCTTGAGTTCTTGCTTGTTCTGGTGTTAATTCAAGTGTGCCTCCACTATATTTACTGGTAAGAGATTTATTTACGATAAGACCTGTTGCAGTTCCGCCAATGTGAAATAATCCTGCGATTACTGCCATTTGGAGTGCAGTTTTAGCAGCTTCTTTTGGAGGCAAACCTTGAACAAGACTATCTACAAGTGAATTTCCACTAAAAATCGCAGAGCCTAGTCCTGCTTGCTTTAATGATTCTAAACTAACAAGTTTTTTTGCAGCAGGTACTTTTGAGAAAAGCCATCCTGCAACTACATCAACTGGCAATTTTTCAAGCCTTTGTATAACAGTAGTATTTGGAGCAGCAGAAGTTTGACCAATCGTTCCAAAAAGAACAGGAAGCGCTGCTTTGCCTAGTTGCGCGCCTTTTAATATTTCTCCACCTGCTAAAAATCCTATGGTGGATCCTATAATTTCCCCAACTGTGTTAAGTCCTCTAACTGTAGGATTGTTTGATTGAACCTGAGTATTTAGAGTGTCCATTACTTTTTGTGAACCTCCGAGATAAGTTTGAACAAATCCTTTATCAAGCCCAGCTATTCCGGGCGTATTTACAACTGGTTCTATTATATTTTTTTGTACTTGCGCTAGTGGCTTTGCAATAGAAAGAATAACTTTGTCGGTTGTGTTGCCACTTTTTTGCTGATCTTTTAATGCTGATTTATAAATTGCATTTTGAGTAGCGCTTATTCCAATATTTATATTTTTATAAGTAGCGTCAATCATATTTACTAATGCGAAAGGATTAAATATTCCTCCTTCAAATTTTTTAGGATCATTATTCTGAATAAATTGAGCAGATAAACTTTGCTGATCTGGTTTTATAACTTGATCTTGTGGGATAGGAGAAGTAACAGGCTTATTTTGATTTGTTAAAGCTCCAATGGCTGTATCAGCAGTTTTTTTGATCGCGTCAATTGCTGACTGAAACCAATTATTATTGCTCGCAGGAGGTGTAGGATTACTCGTAGGCGTAGCTGTAGGAGTAGATGTAACTTTAGATTTTTGTTGCTGTGATGCAACTTGAGAAGGCGTAGGAGCATAAGCAGCTTGCCTTCTTGCTGCAATAATATCATTTATGTTATTTGGATTTACATTTGAACTAGGGGAAGAACTGGAAAGAGGCGTGTAACTTTTTCCGTATGCTGCTTTTCTTCTCGCTTCAATATCATCGTATATTGACATAATTTATTTGAATAATGTAACTCCATATTTAGATAAGTATCCTGTGCCTGGAATTGCGTCTTGGTTTTTATCCGCCCCATATTTACTTGTTGCATTATATTGTGTGTAAATCTCATTTGGTGTTACTCCTAATCCCTGATAGGCTGAAAATATTTGAGATATTGATTTACCTGATTTAGCATCCGCGCTTATTGCGCTTATAATTGCGGATTTACTACTTGCTGTTGTCCCGGAATTTCCACCTCCTGCAGTAGAAGTACCATATTTTTGTACTGAAATTGATCCATCCGGATTTCTCATTAATACTTGTGTTACTCCATTATCTGTAGAAGTAGAAATAATATTTGCTTTTGGATCGGCTTTCATGGCTTGGAAAAAGCCTACCGGAAGTCCTGCCTGTACTTCAAGTTTATTAAGATTTGCCTGTTGATCGGGTGGCAAGTTTTGAATACTCAAGTTTCCATCTTTAATTGAGTTTATAAATATTTGTGCATTAGCTCTTGCATTATCTTGCGCTCTTTGTGCGTCTGTTTTCTGATCTTGTTGAATTCCATGAATAAGATTTATAGTAGATATAGCTTGGTCAAACTGCTTATTGTATGAATCTGAGGCATTTGAATAGTCTTGTTGAGTAAAATCCATTATCATTTTAATATTTCCAAGAGCAGAGGTTAATTCGTCTTGTTTTCTTGATAACTGTCTATTTATGAAGTCTAATTGATCTTGAGCCTGTGTTTTTTGTACTGAAACACGACCTTCTATAATATTTGTAGCAACCGGCTTCCCTTGTTCTGCAGATACATTTGTTCTTGTTTGCGCAACTAGCGCGTCTGCTTGAGCTTTAAGATCAGTAATTGAGCCTTGAATTGCGTCTACACCTTTCGCATTTGCTAGATCACTATACGTTTGTACTAAATTTGGAGCAGTAGGTGCTGATCCTGTAGGAAGCAAGCCACTTGCTTTTAAGTCTGAAGCTATTTGAGATGTAGATTGGACGCCTGATGGAACGTCAATAGAACCTCCAAAAATATTGTTTTGAGTAGTATTTAAGGCTGACTGTACTTCTTGAGGACTATTATAGTATTTTTGCTCCTGTTGTTGAACATAAGCTACATTTTTAGGATTGGTTTGTGCGATAACCTCATTGGACACTCTTTGCCCTGCTCCTTGTTGATTTGGATTGATGATTTGACCAGGAGCGCCGAATTGTCCATTCCAATATTGTCTGCCTTCATACCACCCTCCTGCTTGATAACCGCCTGGTGGAGCTACTGGGTTTGCCATTAGAAAGAACCTCCATTTTGTTTAACCATACTTTAATTCTAGCATAATTCTATGTTATAGACCTAAATTATTCTTGAAAATTTTATAATAAAATTTGAAACTTTTATTTGTACCTACTGCATTTGTTTGATAATAAACGTCAAGATAAAGATTTGTAGAATCTGCAAAAACATTTGCTACTATATCATGCGCAGTATGTCCTGAATAACTATCTGCAGAATAATAAGGAGTAATTGCATAAGTGTTAGCATTTATAAAAGATTGAAAATCATTAACAAAACCTATAAAAAATGGAACGTAACCTAAATTATGAGCAATCGTAATCGTTGTACTATTTGAAATTGTGCCTAAATCGTAAGAATTAGAATAATAATATTTTAGAGTAGGATATCGTGAATGGAAAGCAAAGTGATCCGGATTCTTTTCAGTTTTAGCGTTATAACCAGGCATAGGAACATCAATTATTGGATTTGTAATAAGAGTATTATCATCTACTCCTGATCCATAAATTACCCAAGCAACGTCACAAGTCATATCTGAACCATTAAAACTGTAAATTTCAATGTTTGTTGTAGTAATTTTACAAGTCACGCTTCCTTTTGTATGATCCATTGAGTAAGTAGCGCCGACTGAGCCTAGTAGAGTAGTCTTGCCATCAGGAAATTTAAGGAATATAAATGCTTTTACAGGAGTAGTTATATTTCCATTATGTGCGATTAAAGTGGGCGTAAAAATACCTCCTGCAACAATATTTTTTGCTAGACTTGTGCCTTGTTTTAAAATCTTAAAATTATTGAGTTGAGAATGAATTATATAATCATTTGGATTTAACGAAAGAGCAGTTTTACCCGGCCTTGCGAACTTAAATAGTCTTGAACCTTTTAATTCCGTTATAAGTGGATTTCCGGTGTTGCTCATGTCATCATAGAAAAGATCATAAGCAGTTTGTACATCTTGAGCTTCAAAATTAGTGATATAGAGATTTGTTAGATCAGCACCAGTTATATTTTCAGGTACAGTAAAAGAGCCATAACCATTATTTAATATTCCCCATCTTCCGTCAACGTGTGCGTCTGAAAATGCTGCGAAGAAAGGAATGTAGCCTAAATTATGTACATAAGTTAGAGTTTGAGGAGTAGAGCCACCATTTGCGACTATATCTGCGCCAGTTTGTTTTCTTTTAATTAAAACATTATCTACATCAGCATACAAACTATAGTGGTCAATATTTGTATCATTTATAGGATAAAAGCCTCCTCCGGGTTTTGGTAGGGGAATTCTAACTGTTTTCATAATTAAAAAGGCTCACCCATGAGGAAGTTTACATTCCCTAAAGAATCAGACATAGTAAATCTTCCATTTTGTCCATCAATTACAATTGGATTTGAACCTCCTACATATAATACGCCGAAGAAATTTTGACTTGCTTGACCTGAAGTTAAACCTGATTCATCTGCAGCAAGAATCTCAACATTTTGTATATTTATAAAAGGATCAATTATCTTATCCATAATTTACTCCACATCTATGACAATTTCTTGAATTTGAGGCGCATTATTTCCTGAAGAAACTGCTTCATAACGCATTTGTAAAGTTCTAGCGTCAAGCCTGCCTCCATCAACTAAAAGCTCATTTCTGTCTGTATCATTTATAAAAGTAAGATCAGTCGCATAGGAAGCCCCATTCTTACTGTATTTAATAAGCATTGAAGTTCCGTTTAATGATTCGTAAGTAACATGAAATTTATTAAAAGTAGTAAATACTCCAAGTTGAGGAACAATTACGCGCGTTTCAAGTATTGGTTTGGCTATTTTATTTGAATAATCTAGTTTATCAACTCCAAAGTTTGAAGCTGTATGTACTCCTGATTGTGAGCCTGAAGTTGTTACGCGCCCCGTACCACCTCCTGAAACGGCGTGTGCTGCGGTATCATAAAGATTGTAGCTATTTGCGTCAATTGCCTTAGCAAAGTAGGTTGTGCCTGCTATAATGCCTGTAGGAAGCACGCTAGTAGTAGCAAATACAACTGCGTCACCATCTGCAAGACCATGCGCGGAAGAAGTAACAACACCGGGATTGGCAATTGTAACTGTTATTGTTGCGTCTTTTTGCCATGACATATAAACATCCTGCCCTGAAACCAAAACCGCACCGATTATTATGCCTGAAAGGAGATTGTAACCGCTTGAGTCAACTTGAGAAATAGGGAATTCAAGATTCATAATTGTCGGATAATTATTTGAAGTCTTTGCAAGCGACCAGATACCCTCATCTGTAGGATTTCCTAAGTAATTTGATACTCCGAAAATAGGAAGAAAACCATTTAACAAGGCTGTAGCGTTTGGATAAACTATACATTTTTGAGTTGTAGAATAAGTACCAGGAATTCTTTTATAGAATACGAGATTTATTCCATTGTAAGAATAAAGATTACCTGTAAGTCCTGCAGAAACGATTGTGTAATTATCGGCTTCTAGGAAGCAATTTATTCCTGGCTCATAAACTGTATCTGAATTGATAAAAGACTGGCCATAGGTATTCCACCTAAATATTTCAGATCGGGAAACAGTTGAAGCGATCATAGTACCTACCAAAAGATCGGTATTGAATTTTCCAAGTGCTGTTATTCTATATCCTGCCGGTAAATCAAGAGCAGCAAGTGAGAAAACTGTAATATTTGTTGAACTATCTATTTGATGAACAAAATTCCTATCTCCAATGTACAAAACTAAATTAACTTCTTTTGTAGGATGATAACCTGAATCAGAAATTGTGAATAAACTAACTTGTCCTGCTTCCCAATCATTATTCGTAGAAGTATCTGCTGTAGGCGTTCCAGTTGTTGCAGAAGCGTATAAATGAATATGATAAGTTGCTCCGGGCGTTAAAGCCAGAGGAGAAGAAAAAGTAAAATAAATAAGTCCTGTTGCTATATTTGCTGCTATAACCGTAGCACTTCCAATAAGAGTATTTGAAGTATCATGTATTGCAACTGTCCAATCAACGCTTGTTCCTGTTGCTACTACTTTTACTCTAATACCTTCAAGAGAATTATTTACAGGAATAAATGTTTGTTTATGTGTAGCTCCTTCATTTATTGCATTTGTTAATGAATATGCAGTTGCACCAGTTCCGCCGATTGTTGCTTGATCTAAATTTAATTCCGCCCAATTAGGTACGGCATTTGTAGTCCAAGCACTAGCTCCATCGGCTTTTGAGTTGTCTATGGGGATTCTGTGACCTCGTGACTGAGTAAAGAAGTATAGATAACCTGCATATTCTTGCGCTCCGAGGATATTCGCGCTTCCTGCGTTTGGAACTACTGTATAAACTAAAGTAACTACTCCTGCTTTGTCCTGCCAAATCTTACCTGAAGTTGAAGAAAACCAATATTTAATTCCATTAGAACAATCAACCTTTTCTTTACAAAGCTCGGTAATTGTTGTTCCGGAAAGCTTTGCCATAGCTTGATTTACTTGTAGGAGTCCAGGCTTTGAATGCACATCCCATCCAATCATTCTTGCAAATGAGTTTTTTATGCCCGAATATTTGGAGTCTGCTACCCCACCTGTGTTCCAAGCTTGAAATAAAATTTGATTCATTATTCTCTTTCATCAGGTGTCCAAACACCTGCTATTGTTTTAGCAATTCTATGCCATTTTATACTCAAACCATTCAAAAGTGCTACAAAATGATCTGTCATATTTATTGTATCATTTAAAGTTATAACTCTAGCGAATGCTTCAAGAATATCTGTAACTGTTACTGTATCTGTAAAACTTTGAAATTTACCTTTTATTTTAGAGAAAGTTTCTGAAAGAGTAAATGTTTCACTAAATATTCTTGTAAAAGCTTTTATTAAGGTGTCAGAAATGTTTATTTGGTCTGTGAAGCTAAGCCCCTTACTTCTTACAGTAGAATAGGTATCTGACATTGTAATTGTTTCCGAGAAAGCTACAAACTGAGCCTTGAGCTTAGAAAATACTTCAGATAAGGTAATTGTTTCTGAGAAAATCCTTGTAAATGTTTTTTTAAAAGTTTCACTCATTGTAATAGTTTCAAAAAAAGCAAGTCCTTTTCCTCTTAGTTGAGAAATTGTATCGGTAATTGTGGCTATATCTGAAAATGTTCTTACATAACCTATAATTTTACTAAATACTTCAGATAGTGTAATTGTATCTGAAAATGTTTTTGTTATACCCTTAATAAAAACCTCACTTAAAGTTATAATTTCACTTACGCTTTTAGAAACAGCTTTAATAAAAGAAGGTTCAGATATTGTTATTGCTTCATTAAAAGTTATAAGTAATGCTTTATTATATCCTTTTGGTGTCTGGTAAAACCTTGCCATGTTTAATACACCGCGACCTGGGTGGAAGGGAGTGCCTGGTTGAGAAGCTATTACTAGTAATACTACAGTAAATGTCCCACTACTATTAAAAGTATGAACAGTATTTACTCCGTCTATTGTTTTCGTTCCTCCTGTGCAAGCACCAAAGTTGGCAGTAATATAAGAAATAATTACTACTCCTGAACCACCTTTTACTCCTGTTTGATTGAAATTTGCTCCTCCTCCTCCTCCTAGACCATCTGTTCCTGCAACTGGTGTTCCGCTTCCGCCTGAACCTGCTCCGCCTGCTCCCCCTCCTCCAACTCCTCCCGCTCCTCCCGCTTTACTGTTCTTTGTCGCTCCTCCTCCTCCAGCATAAGTTACAGAAGCGCCTGTAATTGAATTTGCAAGACCCGCTCCCCCAGGAGCACCATCCACTTGGTCTGCACTATTCTTTCCAACAGCACCAGCACCTCCGCCACCGCCTCCTCCGCCTATACCAGCAGTAGAACCATCACCTCCATTAAATCCTTGACTGGCAGTTGCCGTTCCGCCTGCTTGAAAAGTAGCTTCAAATTCTGCTCCGCCTCCTCCAGAACCTTGATTGCCAGGAGCAACCCTACCACCACCCTTACCTCCTCCTTTAGCGGTTTGTGTATCAAAGATAGAATCTGCTCCATTATTGTCTCCTGCTGCACCTCCAGCTCCAACAGTTACGGTGTAGGCTTGAGCGGTAACAGCGAAAGAAGTGTTGGATATTACCCCTCCACCACCACCTCCACCTACTCCTCCACCACCACCCATTGCTCCTGCTCCCCCTCCTCCAACCAAAAGTATTTTTAATTGAGCCGTAAAGATACCCTCCTCTCATCTCTTGGTATCCCTTTGAATCCCCAAGGAATAGAACCTTTGCCAAACTCCGTTTTAGAAGAATAGCGAATACCTTTCTTAAATTCTGTTTTAATACTTGGATGTTCTCCTTTTACAAATCTTCCTTTTAATGATGCCATATTAGTTTTCCTCCCTTAAAAAGAAAATCATTGACAAGAATAGGGGAAAAAAGAAAATTAGAGGGTAAAGTTTACTATTGTTTTGTAATTCACAGAAGTGCATACCATATAGTTTAATTCAATGCAGAGAGCATCTGTCGTCTATTTTCAAATTTACAATGTAAACAATTCTTTTTCATATATTAGATTGATATAACAAGCTAAACTCAGTTTAAAGACGTTAATTCATATTGTTCAATTTTCACGGTATTACTCGCAGAACTTATGGAAAAGCCTGCAAAGAAATCCACTATCTGTGCTGTAGTTGAATCAAAGCCTGTACCTTGTGCGGCTGCAGTGTTAGGAGTCATGAGAACTGTATGTGAGTTTGCACCATCGGTTTGTCCTGCCGTTGCTGTAAGCATTTGTCCAGTTGCCTGCCCCTGCCCCATGAACTTTGCGGTTGTTCCATTACCAATAGCCTGACAAGTTAAAGAAATATCAAGCCAGAATGGAATGTTTGTGTGGGCTGTGGCGTTTAATTGAATTGCACCAGTTGTAAAAGCTATAACTGAACCGAGCATAACCTGAAAAGTGATAGTCCCTGGAGTTGTTACAAGAGTTCCAATACCGCCTTGTACTTGGATTCGCAATTTCTTACCTATTGAAAGATACCCTGCTGGGAGCGTATATAGGGCTTGGGGATTGATAATTGTTTTTGCAGTAGTAAAAGTACCAAAAGAAGTACCTGCGGCTTGTTGTGTGACAAGGGTCTCACCCCACGTTTGTAGGCTCAAAGTGTACCTCCTTTAAGTAATTTCCAACTTTGTAAACTCATATCATTAGGCGAATTTTACGTTGTGAGTAATTTGTAATGTGTCGGAATTTGCCGTGGTAACTGAGGAGAAAGTTTGGGAAGCAAGCATATTTCCACCTGAAGCGTTATTATCAAAAAGTCCCTCTTCAATTAAAACTAAAACTCCTGTAAATGTAAATGTCTTTACCCACCTTTCAGTATCGCCTGTGGTTGTTGTTGTCTGGTTTGAAACCGTAGCTGCTCCCCTAGAGCCTCCATTGGTCGTAGATTCGCTTCCAAGCGCTGTAGCCGATGGAGTACCCACTCCGAGTGCAATAGCGGTTACAGGGGCAGTTGTAGTGCCTCCTAATTGATCTGCAGCGATCTTCTTACCAACTGAAGTGATTGTATTGAATTTAAGACTTTTATTACTCCACATTCCAAAAATAACTGGAATCTGAAGATCAATGTTAAAATGTTTCTTGAAAAAACTCCAAAGTAGATTTGTGTGGAATAGTTTTTTAGCGTTGCCTTCTTTATCAAACAAAGCAATTTCTGTCCATCCTATCATTTCTACACTATCTTTTACTCTCTTATTCATTTGTGCCTTTCTTTACAGGTTTAATTTCATCTTCTTCTAAATGCTTAACTCCATTGATTATTTCTTTTGCCTGAAGGTCAACTTCTTTTGATTCAATGGCATAAAAAATACCATTTTCAGTTATTCTTACAGAAACGATTTTTCCAACTTCGCCATCCGGGGCTGCTACTAATTGTCCAATCTTGTATTTCATACCTTACTATAATTGTACGTTGTCCTGATGATTGTGTCAAGGCTCATATGTTCTAATTTTGCATCCAAGTATCACTAGGAAGTGTTGCAACATTATCTCTTTCTTTGTTAGCATTTCGGATTGCGCTCATTTGTTTCTTAAAATCACGATCAAAAACCTGCTCACGTTCAGTCAAAGGAATTGGTTTTTCCCTATTTGATTTCCATAATATTGCTATTCTTCTAGCCCAAAGTTCATGGAAATTTCGGGGAAGTGCTGAAGTTACATTTGAAGGATCAATAGAAATATCTGTAGTTAAGGCGAGTGTAGCTGCTGTAATGTCTGCTGGGTATGCAATATACCAAATTTTAAGTGTTCCTGTGCCTGCTGAAATTGCTCCTGAATAAATCCATAAAGACTTTCTAAATATATCAAATTTAGCTTCACCTTCGTTGTTTGAAAACTCTGAAAGAACTGTAGATTCATCAGATACCCTTCTATAGCCTGTAAGATCAAATTCTGTCAAATGCGCCCAATTTGTGCCATCTAGTTTAGCTTCAACTGCTTTAACTGCTAGTGCATCTTCTGGTAATGAATACTCACGAAGGCCGAAATCTGAAGAACTTGAGGCAACTAGATCACGAGTAGCAGGAACGCCGAATAAATCTTCGTCTGCTTCCATGATTTGAGGCGCAAATTCATCTTTTACAACATTTGCGAGTAGCACTATTTCACTATCTGGAAGTGTAGTTGAATTTGTTCTAGTATAATTTCTTACTAAAGCTGCTAGATTAACTCCGGTCATACAATAATTGTATCACAAAGGGAGATTATGCAAGGGCGGCTTCTTTTTCTGAATTTCCGTCAACTTCCATAGCATTATGGATAGCTTCTTCTGTCTGATTGAGGCTATCCATCACAATTTGAGCAATTTGTTCTGGTACTTTAACATACATTCCTTTTGGAATATTTACACGATAACCATTTATAGTAACCGGAAGTTGCTGTCCGCGTCTTTCTTTTCCCTCAAGAGGAACAAAAATCTGTACTTTTGGCTGTGTTGCTAAATGATCTTTCATTTTCTGCGCGTCTGTCTTATGTACTTCAATAACTTGTCTTTCTTCCTCAACTGACATAGTTTTAAGGCCATTTTTAAATGCTTCTGACTGTTCTTTTGCCTGCGCTTCTAATTTTGTATTTAATTCATTACCTTTTCTTATAACCTCATCTAACTCTGCCAATCTTTTAGCAACTTCGGGACTTTGTTCTGAAGAAGCTGGTATAGGCGCTTGGGGCGCTAAAGGAGGCATGGAAGTACCGGAATTATCGGAAGGGGCTTGGCTTGCTTTCTTTTCAGCTCTTTTAGCTGCCATTTTATCTCCGAATGCTTTTCTTTCTTCTGGTGTCCAAATTTTTTTAGCCATTTATATAGGTAGAGGAAGGTTTAAGTAGAACTATATTTAGTCTAGCAAAGCGGAAGTAGAAATGTCAAGTTAAGAGATAGCGAGCCAGGAAACCTGTTTAGAAGCTACGTTTACGTCTGTATCAAGTCCAAGTGTAAATCCTGAAGCAGAAACTGTAATTCCATTTGTAGTAACAAGTGTCAATGTTCCTGCAGCTACTTGGTGAAGCTGTGAAGCGGCTGCCATTCCTTCAAACCATTCCATTGAATTTCTATCTGTTAAGTTTACTGCTTTAACATATCTTGGTTGAAATCCAAGAGTGAATACATAAGCTGCTACTGTTCCGGTATCAAGATACCTTCCTGTGGCTAGGTTTGCTCTTACTCCTGGGTTAGATTGTGTTATTGTTTGTGCCATATTCAGTTTAGCTTATTAAGCTGTTACTCCTGTCTCTATTCTAACTGCGAATGCTTCGTTAAGTCTTTTTGCAACGAAAAATGCTTTCCATCCGGAAGTTGCTCTTTGATTCAATGGGTCTGCTGTACCTGCTGATCCAAGAGGTTTGATTATATTCTCTAATGCTCTACCTGCTATTCTTGTGATTCCATAGAAATCTCTTGCAAGTATCATTGCAATATGTACTGGAACGCCTGCTGCTCCTCCTGTTGGGAATGTTTTTGCATTTGAAGTGACTACGAATCTTACATCATCAATTGCTCCGACCTCATTTTCCATTATATCTGATTGATTTGGATATTTGCTTGTTGGAACGAATGCTGAATCGGATTTAAGATCAAAAAGCTGTGAAGGTGAGATTATTCCTACAAAAGAAGCTCTTAATGGAATTGTATTGTAAGCGTTTGAAGGATCAACCCTTCTCATTATTGGTTTTGCATTTGCATTTTGGAGTGTTCTTACTGCTTTTCTAACTTCTGTAGCTGTCAATTTCATTGTAGCGTCAACTGTTACTCTTGAAACTGCTGTAGAAGCATATTGTACTGTAGTACCGGCGACTATAACATCGCGAGTAATCTGATCTAGCGTATCTCCTGCCTGATCTCCCAAAAGTTCTGCTGTTTCTGTAAGAATTGGATCATATGATTGATAATCAAGTACATCAGAAATTGTAACGTAATCTCCATATTCTGCGACTTGTGCTGTAAGGTCTGTTACTGAAAGTTGTGATCCTGAAGGAGTGACACCCTCTGTCAAAGCGGTTGTAGCGGCTGTCAAATTACCATATCTTCGGAATTTAATTGTATCTGTTCCTGCATTTACCGGAATATCTTTTATCTGAGCAAACATTGTGTGTACGAAATAAGGAACTGCTCGTACTAGGAGAGTTCTATTATAGAAAGCATTTACTTCTGCTGGGACTTCTGTTGCTCTTGTTGTTAGTGATGCCATATATTTTTGTTTATTTATTGGTAAGCAATAAAAAAAGCGACCTCCATCTCTGGGAGTCGCTTCAGTTTCTACTGTTAGCTATTGCTCTTACCTATAAATAATTATGACCTATATAGAATGGTCCTGTCAATAGGCAATCTAAGAGGTTTTATATCTACCTTGCTTAACTAAGTCGCTCATTTGCTCAATTTCTTTATTATTCATTTTACTAATATCAGGAAATTTACTTGTTTTTTCTGAAGGTCTTTCAGAACTTCCCTCTGAACTTGTTTTTGCAGCTTTTTCATCTGCAGCTTTTGACCTTGCAATAGCAATTTTCTCAAGATATGGAGAAACAGCTTCTAAAACAACTGATTTTACAGGCAATCCTTGTTTTATCATTGGCAAGCGGTTTTGATGACTTACAAATCTGCGGATTCTTGCCTCATAAGGTTTGTATTCAGGATTTTGAATTAAAATATTATTTAATTCTGATTCAATTCCTTGCTTTACTATAGTATCTGTAAATGGAGCTAGTTGTTTTTTAACGATTTTACCGATTTTATCTTCATCTTCCTGCGTCAAATATTCGTCCTCATCCTCGTTTTCTGAATCTGCTTTTTCATCAACTTTTTTAGTTACCGAAGCGCCTTCTGGTTCTGCGCCATCATCTTCAATTTTTTCTTCCTCGGATTTTTCGCCTTCTTTTTCTTTAAAGGTATCTTCTTGATCTTCTGTGGATTTACCCTCGTTATTTTTTTCTTCGTTTGGATCGTCTATCATAATAAAAAAGCCCGTAAGCAATAATTACTTTACGGACTAACTTAGAAACCATAAATAGTATTACACATTGTCCTCAACATTGTCAACTACTGGTTCTGAATCATAAGGATCAAGATCAGGTGAAACTCCTTCTTTTCTTTCAATGAATTCAAGAATCAAATCTGGTAAATTCATAAACTGTATTGCCATATTCCGCCTTGCTCGGATAAGTTTTAACTCCGGAATATCTTTTATATCTCCCTCGGCAAGTAAAGATTCCAAATATTTAACCTTCTCCTCATAATATTTAATAATTCTTTGCCATCCTGCCTGATTTTTGAGATTTAAAAACTCAACTGTCGCCTGTTCGCGCTCTGATTCGTTATTAAATTTTAATTGTGGTTCTTTTTTTGCCATTATGCGGTACTAAATGGATTTGATGATTTAACTGCTGCCGCACTAGCACTTGCAGACGCACCGCCCGGAACACTAGGTGTCTGGACAACTTGACTTGATTGTGAATTATTTGGGTCTGCCATAACAGAACTATTTGTAGCAGCCGATGGATCAGTTGGAAATAGATTAGGTTGCATTCTTTTAATCTCAAGAGCTTTTTTATGTGCTGCAATGTGAGCTGCCTTTGCAGTTGTTTCGGCAGCTCTTGAATGAATTTCCAAATGGCTCATATGATCATCTTGAGGTGTAACTTGAACAAGTTTATTGTCATTTAAGATTTTATTCTCATCCTCTGCTTTCAATTCTTCACTTGTAGGTGGAATTAAAATCATAATCTTGTCTTTTGAAAAACCATTTAACTTTGCAAGTTCTTTTAAGAAAAATCTTCTATTTGCAGTAGGTTCTAAAATAAGCGCATTACCAAATCCTTGCATTAAAACTCTATCTTTTGTCCTTTCCTGATCAGACATTATCTTGCTTTCAATGAATACATCCGGGTCAACGTCGGTAATAATATCTGATTTAACCATTGGGCGGAATCTATTACCAAGTGAACCTGTAACTCTAACAACTTTTTCATCAAAATCGTGAAAATGCTCTTTATAGCCTCTATACCACCATCGCCAAAACTCTTTTTCACTCCATCCAAATACTCTAGCAGTAAGCGAATATCTTGTATCAACTTTTGAAGCAACTAAATTCAATTCTCCAAGTGTCCTATTTTGATTTCCAAGCTGTCCCTGCTGCATGTCGGGTGTTGCAGTTGCTTTTTGTGCGGAAGTATCAAGCGTATTAAGGATAAATTGAACCATATCCATACGAATAGAAGGCTTGTTAAGAGGTCGCACTGCACTTGCAACGTCTTTACCATCATTATTATTGATTCCTACAAATTTATTAAATTCAAAATTTAAAAGATCGCCTTTATTTTTAATTCTATCTTCATCATACAAATACATAGGATACAAATCTGCCTTAGAAGCTTGAATTCCAAGATTTAACATGACTGATCTTTGTCTTTGTTTATCCTCAGTCAAATCTGGGATTGAAGTTCCGTACCAATCTTTTGTATGTGCATACATTGGCCTATCAATAATAGGATATCTATCTTGGAAGGGAAGCTCATAATATTTAACAAGCCTTCGTCTGTTATTTGCCAAAAGTGCCATAACTCTTTTACCTTTCCAATAAGTAAACCATCTTAGAACCGGAATTACGCCGTTATCTCCTAAGCTTGCATTATCGCTTTCACGATTCATCGTATTTCCTACATTTTGTGCCTGTCCTCTTTGTTCCTCTGCTTGCTTTAAGAGTGATCGCATTTCAGAATCCGACCTTAGATATTGAGTATCAAAAAATCCTCGCTGTGTAGTCATGGTATCTCTCCTTACAAACATTTCATGTCCTCCAAAACGCATTCCACCTCGTCCTTTTATATCTCCATTTACCGAAGAAGCCTTTGGATCATGTATAAAAGTTGCAGGATCTAAATTTTCAGGAATTGGACACATAAACTGCTTACTTCTATCAAACTCCATGAAAAGAGAAAGACCCCTACCAAAAAATAGTGCGTCCCAATCTAACATATAATCGTGGATTTCTTTACCCATTTTTTCATGGTCAAAACGAGCTAAATCATTCAAGTTTTCTGCGGTTTCATCATCTCCTTGCTCACGTCCTCTAAAAGTAACTGCTAATTCATCGTCATAGAGTGAAGCTAAAACTGTCTGATGAACCGTAAACATGAGGGGATCACCTGCTAAATTAGGATTTCGTTTTTGATTGTTGTAAAGTTTTAGTCGTTGGAGAAATGCTTGATTTTTTTCAAACTGATCGTACCATCCTAACTGATATTCAACGTCAATTTGCTTAATTAACGAATCGTACTTAGTACCTTGATACTTTTTTAAATCTTTTTCAAGTTGTTGATCTATTGCCGGTTGTTGATTTAGGTTATCCATATTAGTCTGCCTTCATTGCTTTATTCAATTTAAGCTTTGTAGGCTTAAGCAATTCAATTTCCTTTTCAATAAGACTGTCTGTCACTTGCATAGCATATGTAATCATTAAATTACCAATTTTTACTAAATCTTCACTTGTAAAAGCGTCTTGATCTTCTGGAACAGGGATAATTTCAAATAACTGATAAAACTCATTCTTATAATAGATCATTGCTTGGAACAAATTTGCTTTTGTAATAAGTTGAATTAAGATTTTTGAACCTTCGTACTCTGTAACCTTAATTATGTGGAGGTGTTTGAATTGTTTTTTTGATTTTGCCATATTTACTTTCCATTTCTTGCTCTATAATCTGCAGATTGCCTTAAAAATTCGGAATTATCGGTAATACCATTTATATCTGCTAAATCCATCGGATCATTACCATCCGCAGACATTACTTTTTGGACTTCAAACGTTCCCATTATTTCACCATTTGGCATTTGTCGTATTCCTGTTTGCTTTACAGAAACAATTAAATCGTAAGAATCACCAACTGTCCAATCTTTTATTTCCGGAAGATCGGTAGATGGTATTGATAATATTCCTTTATAATTTTGATCCATATTTGTTTCTATAAATATTGTAGCACTTTTCTGAGCGAGATAGGAGAATTGAGCTCCTGTCTTTTCGTTGAAAGTGAAATGTTGTGCCAGTCAACTAATCTCGCGATAGCAGGAACGCACCACTTGGGGCAATGCCTTCCTGTATGAGCCGTAGGCAAGATTCGGACTTGCGACCTGATCTTTACAAAAGACCTGCTCTGCCACTGAGCTACTAGGGCATAGGTAAAGTCATAAGCTATTTGGCTAGTAGGCTTTACCCAAAAGAAACCTTATTTCTTTTCGTCTGATTTTGTTGCACCTGCTCGGCTTGCACCGGCTTCAGTTGCGTCACTTTCAGACTTTCCTTCAGCACTTGCGTCAGGACTGGAAGGGTTGTCTATATCACGAGTTACATTATCCCCTCCACTTGCGCCAGCCATTGTATCGCGAGTAGTTACACCCGTTTTAGGCTCGCTAGATACTGGATCAACGGACACGTCACCAGTAATAACTGGACTGTCCTTCCTGTGAAGAAGTTGATCTAACTCTTTATCTTCTGCAGGTTGCCTATTTGGATTTGCCAAAAGCGAATCCACTCGCGCTTGATCTTCTGCGCTTGCTCCACTTGTTTTTGTTGTTTTTGTATTTGCCATTATTTTTCACCTCCTCCCACTTTATATATTATATATCAAAATCTTTACCACCTTCAAACCATTTTGATTGTTCAATTTGCATTCTCATAGGCACGCCATCCATTATTTGTAAGGTAAATTTACCGTATTTAAAACTTCTAATCTGCTCTAACACTTCAGATTCCAAAATTGAAACCTCAACAGTAATCTTTCTTCTGTGAAGTTCTCTTAACTTTTCCATTGGAATTGGCTTATCGTCTTTCGGATTCATATTATTCGTCTGGATCAAGAGATGGATAGCTACCAACATTTGTAATCATGTGAGAAGCTACGTAAGGCCGGAAACTAGGCTCGTCTAAGAAAACACGACCTAAATTTTCCATCATGTGATCGTCCTTGTCCATTGGTTTTTCTGATTGATCCTTTTTGTCTGCACCTTTTCCGGAATATTCAGAATACTGCCAATGCTCAAACTCATAAATCGTTCGCTCACATGTTTCAAAAACATAAAGCATAGGTTCTTGAATAAACTCAAGACTTCCTGAAACTTCATTTGCCTGATAGAAAAGTGCGTCCTGGATAAGCTGTATGCCCATCGTACGCTGTTTTGAGGCCTGCATGTATGTAAGTCCTAAAAGATCAAGACGCGAAGCCAGAGTCACATCAGAGCGGTCTGAAGAAGCAGGTGTCCAAGCGGAAGGATCAGCCCTCCTTTGCACAATTCTATATTGGCTTCCTTTTTGTTTTATCTTATACGCCATTTCTTCAACTGAAGAAAACTTTTCAAATAGTTCATCAATAATAAACTTCCTACCCTTTGAGTCAATTGCTACCCACATCACCGCGTCAGGATTACGAGGATGAGGGTCTAGAAGCTCAATGACCATGTAATCTTGTGCATTTGGAATAAATGGCTTTTTAACATGGACTTTTCTACTAAATGTTTTGAAAACAAGTCCGGTCAAATGTTGAAACTTGCCGTAAACCCTAGCCTGCTTATCATCTTCCGAGTATTCTGAAATCATAGCCATAATATTTTTATGTTCCAAAATTCCCCGAACTCCATGCTCAATACAGTTTGATTCAATGTCTGCCTCAACTACTCCAATACGCCTTCTATAAGGGTCTATACTTTCACTTGCAACCTTTGCCGCTTCTTCCGGGGCAACTCCCATTTCAATTAAACCTAAGTCATTTCCGAAATTATCCATTCTTTTTATTTCTTACAATGTGGTTATAAATATCATCTAAGGTCATTTTTAAATCATGGGGAAGCGGTTTATAATAATCAGTAAATTCACCTATAAACTGAATAAAAGAATCCAAAACCTTTTTGTATTTTAATTCCTGCATAATTCTTATTTAATAAACCGAAGAACTATAGTTATTACAGTTACGATTATTCCAACTACCAAACCTATAACCCATTGATTTTGACTTCTATCTTGAACGTCAGATGCTCCTTCATAAGTCTTTGTTTACCTTTCATTTAACTCCTTATCTATCTTTTGCAGTAGTAAGAAATTCTCCTGTATTCCGTTTCTGTTCTTAGTTTGATTCGCAAGAAATAGGTCTATTTTCTTCTGGTTCTGAATTACTACCCTTCTACTGTCTGAAATACTTAAGTAAAGATAGTAAATAGACATTAAAATTAATATTGATGACACGATGTAAAAAATTATGTTGATATATTTAAGTTTATTCATTTTTTCCTCATCACATTTCCTTCGTTTTCTTTGGTACTCTTATCTATTGCTACATTTCTGTCTTGATTTGTTGTGCTTTGTGTTGATAGCTTTTTCATAAAATCTCTAATTTCAGCCAATATCTGAATTAACTCTGGGGATTTTCCTTGAAATATCTCGGTAAATTCTTGTAACTTTTTATCTTTCTCTATCAATTGTCCCTGCATAGAAGCAAGGTCAAGTCTTAGTGCCTGAACTTCATTCTTAAGATCGTTGGTAACTTTCGTAGTCATTTCTTGAGCTAGTTTTAGCTGTTCTTCTAGCTGCGTCTGTCTTTCCCTATATGTGTCTATGACTTCTTTGGCTACGCCCTTACCCCCGAATTTAAACTGTGTGAATAAGTATCCTAAGAACATTAGGATGAAACCGAGAATTGTTAGGTATGGTAAAAGTTGATTAATATTCATAATTGTGAATAAAATAGGGTACCACTTCCTCCGTTTTTGACATTTGTTATTTTATCGTTTGTCATAATTTAAGTTTATCATACTACACGATCTTTTGAAGTGATGAGATCCTTATTATATGTATCTACAATACTCTTGAATCTGATACGATAAAAGAATCATATAACCAAGCACTACCTTTAAGAGGAGTTTGTGTAATAAAAACGATTCCTCCCTTTCTCATACGAGAGATAGTAGCCTTATAGATTTCCTGTGGCGGAGGTTCGTCAAACCAAGCAAAGCCTAGTGTCACAGATTCAAACTCCTTTGGGTCTTGCTCATAAGTCATTAAATCAAACTCAAAACCTGTATCTGTATGCCACTTATAAGGATAATTCTTCCCCTCATTGTTTGTCTGATACCTAAGAGCAGGTAACCACTTTTTAAGTTCCGGAACAATCTGCTGAATAATAGTTGTAGGATCACTAACTATGCGCCCCTTCTTCTCAAAAGGAAACTCCTTATAAATCGGGTGATTGAAGTAATCGCAATTACAAGGAAACAAAAGATGAGCAACCATGTTTGCCCCACAAGCAGTTTTACCAACTCCGTTTGCCGCAGAAAGTAGACCTACAAAGACATCGCCACTACCAATAAGACGAATAAACTGTTCTGCTTTTCCATTTGGAGTATAGTAACGATACTTCTCGTTTTCTTTCCTGAATGCCAGAATTGCTAATGCTTCTTGTTTTGTTATTGCCATATCTTATTTCTTAACTGTTTGTCAATTTCTTCTTGAGCTTTCCGCCTTTTCCGAATTTTATATTTTTTATTTTGAGAACGAATTGCTTTTTGTTTGAATGCTGAATAGGTTTTCATTTTTTAAATTTCACTTTGCTACATATTTATTTTTTTAAAATTAAAAGATACTCCTAGAGAGAACGATTGTGGAGACGCAGAGAACGATTGTGTGAGAACTATAGCTAGTAGGTACCACCTCCTTTAAAATCGGGGTAGGCATTGGGAAAGGGAAAAGTCCGAAGCTATACCCCTTCAATTTCAACGCTACGTTCATGCCTAGTACCCTATGCTTGCTTGCCTTGCTGTGCGTACTATGGGGGGTATAGGCATAGTGACATAGTAGGCATAGCGTAGGCATGACGCGTCGTAGAAGTAAAAAAAGGCGACATGACACAGGCACAAATAGTTGATTGTATACTCTATTTAATCTCATAGTATTATGCTAGCCCTTTATTATAGGATTGCGTATTGCATTTATTACAAACGATTTCAATATCGTTTATTGTTGCTCCTTCATATTTAGTATGGTGCAAAGTAAACTTACCATTCAATTCCTTGCCACATTC
>JBBSAP010000019.1:0-37593 GCA_038252165.1 Bacteroidales bacterium
GAAGTACGCTGACCGATGACTTCTGGGCAAATGACTTACTATGGCAACTGAGTGTTTTGGCTTACAATGTATCGGTGATGATGCGCCAAAAGAAAAACAAGTTTAAACAACAGGAACACCTCAGCTTTATTGATTGGTTTATTGCAGTGCCTGCCAAAATAACAAGTTGTGGACATCAAATAGAATTGAAAATGTATGAGAACCATTTTTACAAGGACGACTGGGAAGAGCTTGATCGGCTCATCGAAGCGGCATAAAAACAGAGAAAGCCTGCCAGCCGCAGGCAGGGAGGAAAATATGAGAACCAACACGAGAGTGTATGGGAGAGCTACGTTCGATTAGTTTAAAAATCCCGTGAAACAGGGGAATATACCCCAAGTAGTAAAGGTAGGCAAAGAATGCAAGGCACAAAGTTGACCTCCATTTTGAATAATTGAATAGCTTTTGCTCATAGACCGACCTATTATCGATTCAATAAATTCAATTTAGATTTTTAAGTAATATAAAAAGCTTTTAAGCTTTGTCATGAACATTTTGGTCTGATGCTAATCAACACACACTGTTCTATAACTGGTTATTTCCCATAACAACAATATTATTGCTGCTTGTATGTCGTATTGTAAGTACCCCCCCTATCTGAAGAGGTTTCCAGCTCCATCCTTCTGCCTTTGCATCATTCGATTC
This sequence comes from Bacteroidales bacterium, assembly GCA_038252165.1. GTDB lineage: Bacteria > Bacteroidota > Bacteroidia > Bacteroidales > VadinHA17 > LD21. The sequence goes on from JBBSAP010000019.1 coordinate 685, forward strand.
CGGAATGTCCTGTCTCCCAGCCTGTACAGATAAAGGTTTAGCTGTCATTCGGATAGTTTCAATAGAGCTTTTATCAAATGTTACATAATGTATAAGTGTGTTTTTTAAACTTGCCGCAGGCACATCCGGAACGAGGAACTTGTTCGGGCTTTTTGGATACTCCATAAGCTGGATAACAGATGTTGAACTTATAAGCTTATTCTGATCCGAAGGAGCCAGTTCAGGGAAAAAAGCCATCGACCTCAGATAGTGCCTAACATAATCGCCATAGCTGTCTGTCATCCATATTTCATCCCGTGGATAACAGTTCCTGCCATCGTCAGCTACCATATAGGTTGCCCAGTTGAGCTGATTTATTGCATTCTTCTGGTACGACTGGTCGCCGGTAAGGGCAACATACTGTAATTCGGCTGATGCCTGACGCGAGGTATGGCTGTTCCCTGGTGTCCTGTAGGCAGTTTGTTCATTTACAACTATCACGTTGAATTTCTCCCACTCTTTGTTTCCAAGTTCTTTGTAAACCCATGCAAAAATACCCTTAACCTCATTCTTCCAGTTAGGGAAATATTCCTGGTGATTCATCATGAACTGGACAAATGTAATTGCATTGATCTGAGTATCGCTCCACCCCGGGATATCTTCAAAAAACGGTCCCCATTTGTTGTTCTTCAATGGATAATCTTTCATCCATTTTAATATTTTGTCGAATGCCTGCTGATATAAACCGACATCTCCCTTTTTCATTTTGATCAGCTCAAGGAATAATTCCATTGTCCCCGACCAGTTGCTAGTATAAACGCTCGACGTCTTGTCAGTTCCATCTCCCCTATTGCTTGATAAAATGCCAGGCTCACCTGTAATGGCATTCACCTTAAATGGCAGCGGAGATGTTGACTCATCACCTGCAACAGTGTTTTTGGCAAGTGTATTGGCAATATTTACAGCTGTTTCAAGATATATTCCTGTTGGTGTCTGTCCATGTCCCGCATTTCCAATAATTTTGTAAAGATGAATCAGCTCTATCCCAAATGAACCGGCTTTATCGGGCTGTGTGTAGTTCCTTCCAATCACCATATCTCCATCATAAATACCTGAATACATTAGACAGTTATAGGGATAAGGTATATTTGGCCATTTAGCATCCGATGGGGAGAGTGAATGCGTAATATAATAATCGGCAATGAATTTCATCTCCTCCTTTACTGCTTCATTTCCCGAATAAGCGTAATACAGGCACCACGATGAAAGAGCCATTGCAAATTGGTCGCCTCCAATTCCCCTGCGATCGTTGAAATCGCCTCTCCAAACCTGGTGGTTCATATAGTAAGGGAGTCCGTTTTTATCGGTGCGCATATTAAACCAGAAATTCCAGATTGCGTTTAGTACAAAGTCATACGATTTTCCAGGTTCCGGTGAATACCACGGGATTATTGAACCGTCTTTCGGGTCAGTAACAATTTTGTGATAGCCCAAAATATCGGTACCCCAAACCGGATTATCAAGCTGAGCAAAGGTAGTGTTGTAAAGGCTCAACCCGGCAATAATAATCAGAAGTGTTCGCCTTTTCATAGTAAATAAGTATTTGGGTTCATTTTGAATTTAGTATCTGTTTTCATACCTGTAGCATTTTTATAGCTTGATAAGCATTCTGATTACTGTAAAACAAGTGTTTTCTCAGCAAAAGGAATTGGATAAGCCGAAATAAACACTTCCGGAGTTATTGTTACTTTGGCTTTATTCATCTGGAAAGCAAAAACCTCAATATTTTTATCTTTCATCTCGGTATTTAGAGGGAAATAGTAGGTGTAATTCTTATCAGTTTTTGCTACAGAAAGCTCCCATGTATTGCTAACGAATGATGGACTTCTGTCGGGGCAGCCGTAATACTTCCCATCAATTTTAACTCCAGCATATACACCCTCATTTCCATACGGGCCATTAACAGCAATACACAAATAGCTGTTTTTTGGTATTTCATTCAACTTGAAGGAATTTGACCAGGCTTTCTGGGGGTAAAAAGCCTTGTCTTCAGGATAACTGCGTCTTACAAGATTACGAAACAGGTTGGATGCTCTCCAGTTTGTACGATCAAGTGACCTGCCATTTGCATAGCCTTCAATTTCAGTTATTCGCATCATTCCCGGAGCCATTTTTACATATCTTACCGATTCAATATTTCTTAAATCACAAATCATTTTTATTCCGGCAAGGGATTTTACAGGTTTCCATGTTTTTAAATCTGAAGAAACAAGGATATCGATACCTTCTTCTACTTTAAGTGGTTGTATCGAATTGCCATCATATGATTTAATAATCAGGGAATCAAGATGAATTGCAGCTCCGATGTCAAGCCTGAAAACTGTACCGCTCAATTCAATACTGCCCCAGCGCATGTTCAGAGAAAATGAAGTTTTTACATTTCCATCGAACAGATATTTATCCCATATCTCACGCTCCATAAATACAGGCTGATTAAAAAAGGCATCGCGGGCTGCTTTAACCTCGGGTATTTTTGTTTCGTCTGAACGCAAAACTGACCTGGCTTCGAGTGCGTTGTTATCGGCTGCAAAACAAGTAGCTTCATAAATACTTTCAGCATCTGCCGGCATCTTGCATGAATCTAAATTACCTAATTTCCGGTTGTATGAATTTTTGTAAGCCTCTCCATCAAATTTAACTGGTACTTTTTGTTTTTTTAATAATTCAGGAATGGTTTTGCCATCGATTGATGCTGAAGAGAATTTCCTTACTCCTTCTATTACCTTGATACTTGAATTCTCCCCGGGGAATGATAATAATTTCACGATAACTGGTTTTCCGGGAACATCCCTAACAACCTCATATTTTGCACCATCGATCAATAATTCCTTGTCTTCCGGATTATTATTTATTTTTATCAGACATGACCTGAAAGGAAGTACTTCTATTTCAATACTTTTTCCATACTCAAATTCGCCCATATTTTGTTCATATGGATGATACATCATTACATTTGATTTTTTCTTGTTTGTCAGGCCTATCGACTGGTCAATGGCAATCTTATATTTAACCGGATACCATGTTAAGTTACGAAGAGTAATTAACCGGGTTCTAGAATCGCCCCTGCTTACGGCATTAGGACCATAGCTTTTTTCAGGCAATACAAAGCCATCCACCATGATCGACCTGTATTTTTTATGGAGATTGAAAATTCTGGCGAGTTTCGGAAATTCATCATCAGCCAGCAACCATGGGTTTCCATAAATCTCAGGTGCAAGTATAAGATTCCTGTTAAAGGCTTGCAGAATCAGATCATCTTCCCAATAGTCCAGACAAGATGATAAACAAACTCCGTGATCCTCGGTAAGACGATTCAAATTTTTAGGCAGTTCCCTGCTGATAGCTGCAGCTCTGTGATGAGGAGCTGTTATCTGGTTTGTCATGTGAACGTCAATATAGGTTTCGGCGCCTCCTAACAAAGATGTGGTGGCATGGACGATCCCTTTTCCCAGATTCAGCCTGTGATTGAGATAAATCAGGTCGGGAGAGAATTTCCGGCATTCTGTCATCATTCTGTCAAATGCATCATATTTCTCCGGACGTAACTGACCACAGACTGCATCCTGCTTAAACAATGCCCAGTTATAGTCGCGGCAAAGGCTTACCATCATATTAATGCGTGCCGCTTCCTCCTCCGGTGTGTCACCAAATCCATCAGGACCCCCCCAGATTCCAAGACGTGTATTCAACTCTGCGGCTTTTCGTGCTATATTTCCAAATCCTGTCGGGAACTGTTTTTTGAACCTGGGGGATTTGTCAGATCCATAAAAATTAGCACCGTCAATATTTCCAGCATCAAATGCATAAATATCAAGGTTCATCCCATATTCAGTATTAAGCCATTTGAAAAAATTAAGATTAATAAGTGTCTGGGCTTCAGTAGCTCCTTCGTTTGTATTATTTATCCATGTAAAATATTCTGATCTCGAAGGGGTAGTTTGATCCGCGCCGGGAAACACCTTTTCCTGACTGAAAATTTGTAATGTTGTACAAAAAATAATCAGAATAATTGATAATTTGGCTTTCATCGAATTTATAGTTTTATAGTAGCGAATTTTAAGATTTTTTTAATTCTGTTTTATTTGGAAACTTGCGTCTGCTCCTTACTGATAAGAACAAAATAATCCAGATCCACATTCCGTTTATTGGCATCAGCACCAGGCAATACCACAATACCTTTCGGAAAACTCTTCCCGAAAACCCTGAAATATTTGTATTGAGCTACTATTTCCCCCTGTTCTTCCTTAAAACTTCCGAGCCATGAAGGAACTGTAGAAGTAAAAAGCAGGTCTTTCTTCTCGTAAGCTATATAAACTTTTACATCGTCATCCACATTAAAAGAGATGTAATTGTTTGTAGTATCTGACTTGTCATTTGCAGGCGGGTTTATCATTGTCAGACCTGCATAACTACCAGCATTGCTTATTGTTACTTCAGGCAATCCCTCTTCATAATTTGGCGGCTCTCCTTTAATGGCCTTAGTTGGGAATAATCTTCTTCCTCCAGCCACAACACTTGTCACCAACACCTCACCTGCATCCTTCTGTCCGATCTTAATTGTAACTTTGACCGAGATACTGTCTCTCTCAGCATCTTTTATATTAAGCCTTAGTTTAAAGGAGCCTGTTTCAACAGGGATCCCTTTCAATGTGCCATCCTTAAATAGCTTCAGGCCTTCTGGAAGAGTAGTTCCATTAGCTATTGAATAGCTGAACGGGGCATTTCCCTGAGTATTGAAACGGGTAATAAACATATCACCCGCTTTTCCTTTGGGCACAGACTGTTTTACAAAGACCGGTTTTATATTTGTTTTTACTTTAATCACTGAAGAGTTTTTCTTTCCCTTATTGTCCCAGGCAACAGCTTCAAGGGTGTTGTCGCCCTGATTAATATTTACAATTCCTTTGAAATCAGGTCCGGAAAGTGATTGAATTATCTTACCATTGAGAACCAATTCAACTCTGGCAATAGTGCCGTCGCTATCAATAGCTTTAATATTGAATGGTACCTGTGTAGCTGAAAACACTTCATCATTTACAGGGCTCTCGAAATACACATTAGGGTAATTATTGCCATCATTTACTTTAGATAAAGCCCACTCAACTAAGTCGTATGATGATGCTGCAGCCCATTGAACAACATGTCCCTGATTCAGATATGTTGTCAGAATCGGATTTACTCCTGTTTCATAAGGCACATATCCACGCGGATCACCGTTGAGCGCTCTCATTTTTGCAACATCCTCATGAAGTTTATTAGCAAATGTGTCACTTTCTCCACGGTGCGACCAGACCGGGATCTGACTTGTAAGCTCCAGGCTTCCTTTAAAATTAGAAGCCATTGGAATTGCCGCTGCAAAAAAACCAGGGTATTTATTTATTATAGACCATGTTCCGCCCCCTCCCATCGAAAAGCCTGTAACATAAATCCTCTGAGGATCGCCCTGATGATTGGAAATAAGTTCATCAATAACAGCCTTAAGATTTGTAAAGTGCTGATCCCATCCTCTTGAAGTAGCTGGCGAAATTATATAAATAGGCTCAGATTGAGTGTTTTCTCCAAAATTGTGCCACATACGAACCGGCGGATCTACACAGTTTCGCAAAGTAGCTGTGTAAGATGTCCCACAGCATCCGTGCATAAACAATGCAATGGGGATCTTTTTGCCGGGTTTAATATTGTCGGGAGTATAAAGGTAATACTCGGTTGTGTCCTGTTTATGCCAGCTCCATTGAGGAAATCCTTTGTAATCAATCTCCTGAGATTGGGCATTCAAAACTCCTAAAAAGCTCAAAATAATGAGTATTCCTTTCTGTTTCATATGAGGATATATAAAATTCGATTTTCCCATTACAGTTTTATAGGATATTTGTAAGTTTTATCATTCTTGCAAACTTAAAGTCAATATTCTTCGGGAGTATTATTTCAATACTATCGGCCAGGGCTTTATAAACAAGAGGCTCTGCTTTTTTACCATAAAGAATGGCTTTGGAAGATTTGTCTGTTTTACAGGAAGGAATTCTGATTGACTTTTCTTTTGTTTGATTAAGCACAAAAATATATAGGTCATTATTCTTTTGTGTAAACCGCACCTCGGTGCCATCTTTAAGTTTTGTGGAAGCTATGTTCCATGGATAGGTACTGTAGATACCCTCTCCATTTATATTTATCCAGTCGCCCAGATCATTTAACCGTTTCATCTGGTTTTCGGGAATGGTACCATCACTTTTAGGGCCGACATTTAAAAGAAGATTTCCATTTTTACTAACGATATCAATAAGCAGCTTTATCAATTCTTCAGAGGATAGAAGTTGCCGGTCGTCTTCTACCTGGTTGTAACCAAAGGAATATCCCATGCCACGGCATGTTTCCCACTTTTGAGTTTTTATAGTTTTGAACACCTTATATTCCGGGGTAGTAAAATTTGCCAGTTCAGGGTATTGTCCCCAGCGGTCATTAATCACGGCGTTGTTGTTGAGGTTAAATAGCTCAGCGAAAATGCCCAGCAAGTCTCCATTTTTCGGATAATTTACATCGTTCCACAATATATCCGGTTTATACAAATGGATCAGTTCGTGTATCTGACAGTCTGCATATACAGTATATGCGACCGATTTAGGCATGCTTTCAAAAAGGTCAGGCCATAAATTAGTAATGGGGCTCTGGTTGAAAGTCCAGTCTATTCCCCCGGAATAATAAACTCCGAATTTCATCCCTTTTCCCCTTACAGCATTGCACAATTCGCCAACATAATCGCGTCGGCTGGTAATTTTTTCCTTATCCATGAAAGGATTAACAATTTTAGATGGATATAAAGTAAATCCATCGTGGTGCTTTGATGTGAGTACCACATATTGTGCACCTGTCTTGCTAAATAATTCAGCCCATGATTTAGCATTCCAGTCAGCAGTTCTTTTTTCCAGCGTATCTTTGAAATTATAGTAATCATATGACTTACCATATGTTTTTTCGTGATAAGCTTGTGTTGGAGACCCATAAATACGAAGTGAGTTTAAATACCACTCAGCATAAGGATTACTCTTATAAAACGCTTTCCAATCGGTAACCTTATCGGGTGTGGTTGTTGGAGTTGCCCATGCCGGAACTGAATAGAGGCCCCAGTGGATAAATATACCGAATTTGGCATCCCCGTACCACTGTGGAGTTTTTCGCTCCGACAACGCTTCTTTAGTCGAAAGGTAAACAGGTTCAGTTACATCCTGCGCTGACAGCTTCAGGGTGAAAAGTAAAAACGCGATGGGTATAAAAAGTTTATGCATTATCAATTTATGTTTTAGTTTTATGTTGTTAAAGATCAATGATTTACTTTGAAAACATTACAAGCTTAATTGGCCCCATTAAACCCGAAGGTTTTAGTGGTTTGTTTTTATCCAGATATTCTTGTACAGGAGAAGTTGACTGTAGTTCATCTTATAAATGTAAACCAATTCACATTAAATAATCTGCCATATGCATCTCCGTTTTCTCCTTTTGCAACAATATACAGATCGTGGATTCCTTTTGCATTTTCTACCTTTCCTGTAATTTCCTTATAATATGTAATCCCGTATGTAAAACCTACTTTTGCCGAGCCAATCAGTTTGCCAGCTGGGTTATCTAAACGAAATTCAACGCTGGCATTTTTTATCTTTGAATTTTCACAACTGACAGCAATTTTGAAAGAAGCTGCACCTGCACCAAAATCTATATCCTTAAACATCAAATATCCGTTGTTTTTGAGTTTAAAATGAAAATCCTGTTTTAATCCACGTTCTTCAACGGCATCTTTTCTTTCGTAGAATTCTTCTGCCTCTCTTTTATAAACAAAAGCATCATAAACGACTTTCAATTTCTGCCCCGGCACAATTCCTTTGTCTTGTTTCGGATAAATAGGAACCAGACTTCCATCTTTGTTTATTTTCAACTCTGTCATTGCTATTTGACGATGCTGCATGCCTTTGAATGGAACCTGATACGTAACCACCCATTTTTCATTATATTTTTGAATATAGGAGGCATTATTACAAGAGGCAGAATCATAGGGGTAAATAAAATGCTTTGGGTTTTTATAGGGACCGTATAGATTATCTGAAATACAATACTGTATATATGGGCCAAAAGGGTCGCTGCGATCAAAGTAAGTGTTTTCTTTGCCTTCAAAATCCTTGTATGTCATGTAGGTGAGATAGTATTTTGAATTCATTTTAGTTATAGATGCTTCTTCGATAAATTCAGTTCCTTTGCCGCCAAATAATGGAACATTAATTTCCTTAATTTTACCATCCATTTCGATCATGTTCTTATTCAGCTTCACCATAAATAGCCGAAACTGACCAAAATACAAATTCGGAATGCTATCTTCGTCATAAATAATAGTTGGGCTGATAACACCAAATTTTTGACCGTTTATTTCAGGAGCTATTCCATGTTCAAGTAAAGTCTGCTCAGTTATAAATGGTTTGCCCAAAATATCTTTATACGGACCTTCTGGTTTATCAGCTTCTAAAATGTCAATGCAATATTTCTTATTATATTGTACTGTAACATAAGCATAAAACTTTTTATTTGCTTCAATGCCAGCATCACTATCCCATATTTGAGAATCAGTACTCCAGGGTATATCGTGAATACTAAAAATTGATCCATGATTTTTCCAATTAACAAAATCGCTGGTACTATATGCATGATAATCCATGATGTTGTGCCAATAATCCTCCGGACCAATAAACCTGGTTGAAGATTGATCATGGCACACAAAAATCCAGTATTTCCCATCAATAATGTGAGCAGTTGCGTCTGTATTGAAAAGATAATTGGGAGTTAATAATTGCTGTGCATTCAAATTAACATGAATGGATAAATACATAATTAGCAAAAAAACAGGTTTACGCATATTTTTTGATTTTGATTAAAGCAAACTTCCATATGGCGCAGGTTTGTAAACTATATCTTTGATTTATTTGATTTAGTACGGCTTATAAATTTATTTTTTCGAACCCCAGAAATTATTTTCATCTCCTTTTGTTGTTAAATATCTGAACTGTAAATCATGAGTGCTGCCTCTGGAAAAAGTGATTCTTTGTCTTTTTTGAATTGGTACAGAAAAAACGTACTCCGATATTTTAGTTATTTTTACATTGGGTGAAGTCAACAAGCTATCTACTTTAATATCAGACTTAATAATGCATGGTTCGCCTGCCAGCGATTCTACCGAGAAAAATTTTGTCACACCTGCTTCTCTGACTGCTGTAACTAAAAATGCTCCTTCGGTTCGTAGATTCATAAATGATGCATCTTTCCAAACATCAGGCATTGCGGGGAAAATATTTATTGCATTATCGTGACTTTGGATGAGCATGTCATTCACTGATTTATTAAATGAAAACGGAGTTTCAGAACACATGCCAACTTCACGGTACATCGTGTTTGCTCCAATACCGGGTATCTCCCAATAGTGTTTACGATCAGCGAAATTGAAAAAACCGTTCAGATATTTATATGCATTATTACCATCTCCAATATATGCATAAGCACTTGCTGTCCATGAATAAGACCATGCCGCTTTATCCTTCCCTGAAAGCCCCATCCAATACTCAATTGATTTACGAATTAATTCTTCATTCTCCGGTTTGTCATTTGTCAAAATGCCCAATGGATATATCATTGTAAGATGAGCAAAATGCCGATGCGCAGTAACCATTTCAACATCTTTTCCAATCAATAATCCTCTTTCATTTCTGGGATAGTCTGTTAAATTTGTCAGTAAAATTTTCCATTCAGGTCTCACTGATTCATCAAGCTTAAACCTTTCAGCTACTGAAATCAATGTCTGTAAACCCCATTTAAACAACGACAAATCATAATTACAATCTTGTGCAGGTTTATATTCGGGTGACATGGTTACCGGCAAATGAAATTTCCCTTCCTTATCTTTAAATGCCAAATTGATATAAAGATTAACGCTTCTTTTAATCAAGGGGAAAAACTTATTTTTTAATAAACTATCGTCCATACTATATCTGCAGTATAGATAATAATTATGAAGAGCCCAGGTTAAGTTACCTAATTCACGATTGTAAAAAGGAGGAATGCTATCATCTGGGTTTACATTTGAACGCAAATCAAAACTGCTTGCACGTCCCAATCCAGCAGAATTATGACGGAATTTCTCTGGTACATTTTGAATCAGAGATTGTAAATTATCATCAAGAATAGCGCAGTATGGTTTTGCAGCGTTTAAATTATTCGACGAAAACAAATGGCTATACATCAGTTCCGAATTCAAATTCCACCAAATACCCTGCCATAGTGTGTGACAATACCAGGGGCCTATCAGGTCCATCATCTGGAGCCCCTCGCGCATGGTACTACCTGTTACATAACGTTGTATCCAATAATAATTTAACATGCGTGTATCGGGAATAGAAACGAACGATTGTTGAAAATAGGCATTCCACCATTTCCTATGTGAATCCAACAAATTGTCAGGATTTTCCTGCAAGGAAAGTGAAAGAATATCCTCTGCTTTAAAGAGTTTTGCTTTAACCGGGTTTGAATATTCTAAAGTACTATAATGAATAGTTTTACGTCCGGTCTTTTTTGAGGTAGAGCCCACTACAAAGTAACGACCTGAATGCTTTAATAACTGATTATGAAGCGTTATGCCATTTCTTGTTTGCGTTGCTGCCTCTGGATTTTTATCATATATCCCTTTTTCCTGTTTATCCAGTTCTTTTAAATTGAGAAGACAACCGGAAATATCGGGTACAAATTTCCAGTTGTCACATTCTTCATTCCCCTCCGATTCTAATTCTGTTATAACAACAGGCAGTTCAGCATGTGTATATTGTCTAATATGAATTACTCCTTCAGAGGTTGTAATCTTTCCTACAACTTCTGCATTCCACAAATCAATACGAAGATCAGTATTGTATATAACACCTTTGGGCTTAAACTCAAATCGACCCACTTGCATGCGAGACCAATAATAACCCTCTGGCCTGCGACTACAGCTATCTATTAAATCTGTACGGTTTATTTCAAAAAGAATTTTATTGGTATCGCCATCAAAACGATTTTTATCCATCTTATGCATTACAGTTCCTATTAAACCATTGCCAGTCATAGGTCCATCATAAAAATAAGCAGTCAAAGTATCCCAAACCGGGTCTTGCTTTGACAAAAAGTCCTTCCAATCAAGATTAGGTTTGATCGCACTATTTTTAGAGCCACTTGATATAATCAATAATAGAATAGCAAGGATATAGAAACTCTTTAATATTCTTTTTTTCATAGTATAAAATAATTATGGTTGCAAGCAACGTCAGACTGTCTAAAAACGCACCGCAGTATTCTTTATGCTATAAGGATTTGTAACCGATATGCTTTCTCCCCATGGAGAATTAACCCAGTCGCCGTAGTGAGCCTTATTGAAATCTATACATGAGTGGGCATCGGTCCATCTCCAAACCCATGGCAGGTAGCCAATCTCGTTTTTAAATGCAAGTTCAATAAGTTTTTCCCAGTTGATAGCGGTCCCTGCGCAATTATTAGTCTGTTCGCATGGTCCAAATTCACCAACTATGAAACATATTTTCTTTGAAGCTGCTTTGGTAATTATTCTCTCTATTTCGGCTACTGTTCCTGAACCATAGTTTGAAGGATCCCACAGATGCCATGAGAATATCAGATTATGTTCCGGATCCTGCTCAAGAAGAGATTCACCCGTATCAAGAACAGAATCGGCATTTCTGCCCCACTTATCAGCATCGATGATCAGGGGAGTCCTGATTCCTGAACTCCTTAGCTGTTTTACAAGCCTGGCATAGGTTGATGTAAAAATCTCGTTCCCCATTGCCTTGTTGCCAGGTTCATTTGCAATATTGACTATAAGTGTCTTCTCATATTTCTTAAGAATCGGAGTTATCTCAGGGGCGCACCAATAATCGGCACATTTCTGGAGGTTTTCCCATTTACCTGTAGCATCCCAAAGACAAATAATTGGTATCATCTTGTTTTTTATGCAATTGGCCAGTACCAGGTCTAGGTCTTCAGGTTTAGGAGCGGGACTGCCAAGACTCCAGAAAATCCGGCAGCAATTTGCTCCTGTTTTTTCTATTTCCGGAAAATTAATGTCGCCATGAATATCCCAATAAACAATCATTCCATTGAATCCCTTAAGTATCACCTTTTCATTTTCTGCTGTATATAAAAACCGGTCTTTCACCCGTAGTCCGGGTTTCTCAGCCTGCTGGTCAGTATTAGCTGAAAGTGAAGGATCTGAAATTGGTTCCCTGTACGACATCTTGCAATTCGACAGGAATAGAATCCCAATTAAAAAGATTGAAAATACTGTGCATCTTGCTTTCATTATTGATATAGTTAGTTTTATATCTTAATATTTACATTTTTGATGACAAAATTCTATTTTTTCAATTATCAATGCTTTGAGCCCAAATTACAAAGCCACCGAAAGGAAGAATATTCAAAAGTTGCTTAGGTGTTGATAAATCAGATAATTTTTTTGTATTGAAAGACTTGTCATCTTTCCCATCTGAAATTATTGTCAGTTTATAGTTCCCATTAATGAAAGAAAGGTCAATCTCCTGATTTTTAGCAACATTCTCACCATTTATTCCTCCAATAAACCAATCCTTGCCACTTCTTCGTGCTAATACCACATCTTTTCCCGGATACCCCGATACATATCTGGTTTCGTCCCATACTGTAGGCAGAGCCCTTACAAAGTCTTTAGCTTCTTCTGGCATCTTCATATAGGGTTCAACTCTATCGGCGAAATGCGTAATCCCCGATTCAAAAACAACTGAAAGGGCAAGTTCGTGTCCGAAAGAGGTAAGATGAGGCAATTTAATGTCGCTGAATGTGACAGGAGTATAATCCATTGGTCCAACTACATTCCTTGTGAAAGGGAGAATCGTATTTTGCTGTGCTGCAATTTCCGGAAAAACTTTACTATACCCATACTGTTCGGCTCCGGCAACAGCTTCCATAGACATAAGGTTTGGCCAGGTTCTCGACCATCCGCGAGGCAAGGTACAACCATGAAAATTTACAAGTATCCTGTTGTCAGCTGCATCTTTAAGAATTCCAAAATACTCCTTAATTGTTACTTGCTTATCAGAAACAAAAAAATCGACCTTAATACCTTTAACCCCCCATGCTGCAATTTTTTGCAACTCCTGTTTACGTTTTACAGGATCTTTCAGGATATCTGAACTTCTTCCATTGTTTCTGGGATAAGAGCCTGAACTATACCATATAAGGATTCCCACTCCTTTTGTTTCTCCATATTTAACAAGTTCTTCGATGGTACCACCCTTCATATTTTGCCAGCCTGCATCAACAAGGCTATATTCCCAGCCCATTTTTGCAGCAAGGTCAACGAACTCTTTCAGAATTTTAAAATCCCGTGCAGCTCCCGGAGTTGACCACCAGCTCCATGAAGCTTTGCCAGGTTTGATCCAGCTTACATCAGCAATTCGGGAAGGTTCATTTAAATTGTAAACAATATTTGTTTCAACTATGGCTGCAGGCGATTTTCCAATTGCAATAACACGCCATAGCATAACCCAGGGCAAAGAGTATAAAGGTGTTACAGGATTTGTCCCATCAAGTTCAGCCTTCAGTGGGAGTCGAATTTTATAAAGACCTTTCTTTGAATCTTTTTCGAGATGAGTGGCACAATATGATTCTGATAACCCTGCTTCAGTAAGCATCATCCAATATTTTCCGTAATTGAAGGTTGCCGGGAATGCCCATGCAGTGTCATATTCTGATGGTTCCTCTACCTGTATCCCGTTGATATAGAATAATTCGTAAGCAGGTGACCAATATTCGGCTTTGTCGTAAGGCTGAATCCATGCTTTTGAGCTTTGGGGAATTACAAATCCTGTTGATTCACTTGTTACTGAATAACTGACTGTATCATTCCCGGGGAATTCATACCTGAATGCTATTCCATCATCATAAGCCCTGAAGACTAGGTCTATCTGAGCATTCGTATTATTTTTAAATGACAATTTAACCTCATTGGCCCTATTTCTTATTTCCTTTTGCTTGCCAATCAGCATTTTGTATGTTTCATCAATTTCTTTAACTGGTACCTGAGAAATGAAACGCAGATTTTGAACGAAATCATTATCGTTCCTTGTAATTCCCAGAGGCGATGGAAGAACTACAATATCGTTTTTATTGCTGTCTGCAAAACTTGTGACAGAGTAATAGAGTTGCTTTGTATTTACGGTTGTATCATAAAATATTTCAACTTTCAAGTTTTTATCAGGTGAATAGACAGTCCATTTTGAAGGTTTACTGGTACAGGATATCATCAATGATGTAAGAACAAATAAGAACCAAAGAGTAAATGCTTTTTTCATACTTATTAATTGTAACGGTTAAGTGACTAAATGGTTTTCATACAGTAATTTTCACCATCCGGCTATTTTTTTTATTTCAGGAATTAATTCATCGGCCATTTTTTTATGCTCTGCAACATTTGGATGCCAGTCGCTCCCATTCATCTGGAATGGAGAGAAAGCAAAATAGAAAACTGAATTATCCTTTTTACCGTATCGCTCAACAATTGATTTTATTATCGCCTGCAGTTTTATCCACTGATCGCCTTCTCCTGACGGACCTGCGATACAAAGGATTTTTGTAGATGGATAATTTTTGCGGATTCTTGATAAAAAATCAATATAAGCACCTACAAATTGAACTGAGTCAAACCGGAGCGACACATCGTTATCTCCAAGTACTATTGCAACTACATCAGGCTGAAATTTACGGTAATCCCAGGCGGCCCTGCTTCCCGTAGCAAGGGTGTCATAATACACCGGCATGGAGAATCCTTTCTTCCCTCCATACCCCTGGTAGATTCCGATGCCGGAGTGACAAATTGCAATGTACTCTGCGTTTAACGATCGGGATGTGATTGCTCCAAATGTCAGATAATTATTCTCAGTTTCATATCTGAAATGTTCCTCCCTGCTCTTCCCCTCGTTTCCATAACCACAGGTATAAGAGTCGCCAATAAATTCTATTTTCCTCTCATTAATTTCGGGTCTGGTGGTTTTTCCTCCTTTATCAATATAGAACCCTGAAAAGGTAGTATTACCTCCGTTCCATTCTGTACGACGAATTATTTCAAGAGTATGTTTCCCGTTTTTAAGATTCTTTCCGAGTTGGTAATAATTATCCTTCCTATCTGATTTTAAAACATATAAGCTATCATCCAGAAGAATAGTAAACCAGTTTCGTAAACTGTCATCTTTCATGGCCATTTCAACAGATGTCCCTGAAAAAACAGTTCGTATTGCACAGCCCGAATACATAAAGGCAGGATTTTTCCTGTCAGTAAAATCGAATCTTCCCATATATGCAATATTCTTACTGTCAGCAGATATAAACTTTCTTCCCTCCTGTTGACCAAATAATGTTATGGAGGTGTAGGTTAATAATACAAATACCTGTAAAACTTTCTTCATGATTTTAATAATTATAGACTTTAAAAAAATTATTCTATTTTATTAAATGGCAAATCAAAATGGGGTTCAATAAAGATTTTGAAGCTCATGGTTTCCTGCGACTAAAGGAACAACCAACTTTGCGGAACTATAGAATTTGTATTCATTACTATACACAATTAAGGTCTTTTTCATCTTTTAAATCTTTATTTCGCAACTATATGCATCGATCCTGCTGATAATCCAATTGATTTTGCAGTTAGTGTAATATTTCCCTTATTTTTTGTTGATTGAATATATGCCTGACATTTACCATGAAATGCTTTAATTTCTTTAACTCTGAATGATGACTCGGTCTGGCTTGCATTACTTACAGCAAGTATTTTTCCCTCTCCCGCAATTTCAAATGAGAGAAGATTTTCGGCAGTATTGACTATCAGTCCTTTATTGTCAATAATATCAATATCAAAAACTGCAATATCGCATCCGTCGGCATAAACTGAAACATCTTTTGAAGTGATCTGTATTTTGGCAGGATCACCAACAGTTTCAAGCTGGAAACTGCTGGCAATTTTCCCTTTGTTTTTTCCAACTATCTTGAGGACTCCCGGATGAAAAGTCACATCCCATTTCAGAATATAATCGGGAAAGTCTCTCAGTAGTTTTTTCCCAAGAGATTTCCCGTTAAGGAAAAGTTCAGCCTCTTCACAATTGGTATAACAATTTACTTTTTGCATCGATTTCTCAGGACAATTCCAGGCTGATTGAACATCAGGCATGGTCCACATATCCCAGAAAAACTTTCCGTAAGTATGAGGGTCACCCACAGCCAGATATACCATTGGTTTTTCTGACCACAAGCTTTGTCTGAAGTAGTATTCAGGTTTTGGGTTAAGGTTGATATCAATAAGGCCGTTTGTCCATCCATGTATTGGAAAACGACCAGCTTCGCCCAGGTAATCAATCCCTAACCATAAAAACTGTCCGATAGTATAATTGTTATCTCTTACAGCCAGCCAATTTCCTAGTGTATAGTAGGTTTCTGTACCTAAAATCATACGGTTGGGATGCGCATTGTGATAAGTTTCATAATATTTATCGGGATTTTTCATTTCGATGTAGTTGAAACCTGTGATATCAACCAGATCGGAAAAATTGTCATTCAGCTTCTTTCGAACATTTCCTTCAAGAGCTATTGTATTTGGCCTGGTTGGATCCTCCTCATGACTTATCCTTATGAGATTTTTGAGTTTGTTTGTTGCATCTTCGGTTTGAAGATACGCCTCTGGTATCTCATTACCCAGACTCCAAATGAAAATGCTGGGATGATTCCGGTCTCTTCGGATAAAATTCCGCAAATCAGTTTCAGCCCATTGGTTAAAATATTTATTGTAACCATATTCTACCTTCCCGCGCGGACTCTCGCTATTTGTATTTTCGAAGTTTTCTGACCATTCATCGAAGGCATCACTTGTAACCAATAATCCAAGACTATCACATACATCAAGAAATTCCGGCGAATTAGCACAATGATTCCTTATTGCATTGCAACCCATATCTTTCAATACCTGCAGCTTACGTATCCATATCTTTTTTGGAACAACCCTTCCAAGGGGGCCGGCATCCTGGTGAATGCATACCCCTTTTATTTTTACCGGTACATCATTTATCGAAAAACCCCGGGTAGCATCAAAGGTCATTTTTCTGATCCCGAAAGAGGTGATGCAGTCATCGGAAAGGCTTGAGTCAGCCTTTAAAACAGAGTATGCTTTGTAAAGCCTTGGAGAAGATAGTGACCATAAATCAGGAGTTTTGATTTTTATTTCCTGATTTACTTCAATTTTGGAAAAATCGGGAATTACAATTTCGGTTGTAGTTTCACCAACAAAGTTGTTCTTATCATCAAAAATCCTGGTGGTGAGTTGACAGGTTTTTTTAATAAACTTATTTTTGGATGTATCTGTTTCCAGGAAAAACCATTTTGTTTCGCGATAAGGGCCAACACTGATTTTTGATGATATGCTTATCGTGGCTGATCCGACATTCACTTCAGGAGTGGTTATTGTTGTTCCCCATTGCTCAAAATGCAATGGATCAGTAATTGTAAGCCATACATGCCTGTAAATACCGGAACCAGCATACCACCGGCTCGATGGTTGGCTTGAATTATCAACTCTGACCACAATTGTATTATCACCTGGACGAACAAACTCTGAAATGTCGTAATAGAATGAGTTAAACCCATTAGGATAACGCCCCATAAAATGATCATTCACCCATACATCACTATTCATATAAACCCCATCAAACTGAATTACAACTCTCTTGCTTTTTATCGTCTGTGACAGGTTAATCGTTTTTCTGTACCAGCCAACCCCTGTAGGCAAATATGCTACTGATCCACCGCCCGGATTGTTTCTTTTAAATTCTCCTTCAATACTCCAGTCGTGAGGCAAATTGAGACTACGCCAGGCGCTGTCATCAAAATTGATTTTCTGCGCATTCAATGTATCGCCTAGAAAGAACTTCCAGTCTGCATCTATGTTATTTTTAACTCTGTACTTCAGGTCAACCTGAGCGTTAAGTAACAAAGAATTAAAAATCAATAATATAAGTAGCTTTCCCATTATAATTTTATAAAATATTTGTAAGTTTTATCATTCTTGCAAACTTAAAGTCAATATCCTCCGGGAGTGTTATTTCAATACTATCGGTTACGGTCTTATAATCAAGAAGCTCTGCTTTTTTACCAAAAAGAATGGCTTTGGAAGATCGGTCCGTTTTACAGGAAGGTATTATGATTGACTTTTCTTTTGTTTTATTAAGCAGAAAAATATACAGGTCATTATTCTTTTGTGTAAAACGCACTTCGGTACCATCCTTAAGTTTTGAGGAAGCTATATTCCAGGGATGGGTACTATAGATACCTTCACCATTTATTTTTATCCAGTCGCCCAAGTCATTTAACCGTTTCATCTGATTTTCGGGAATAGTTCCATCACTTTTTGGGCCGACATTTAACAGGAGATTTCCATTTTTACTAACGATATCGATAAGCAGATTTATCAATTCTTCAGAGGATAGAAGTTGCCGGTCGTCTTCCACCTGGTTGTAACCAAAGGAATACCCAAGGCCGCGGCATGATTCCCACTTTTTAGTTCTTATAGTTTTGAACACCTGATATTCCGGAGTAGAAAAATTTGCCAGTTCAGGGTATTGTCCCCAGCGGTCATTAATCACGGCATTGCTATTGAGGTTAAATAACTCAGCTAAAATGCCAAGCAAGTCACCATTTTTCGGATAATTTGCATCGTTCCACAATATATCCGGTTTATATAAATGGATCAGTTCATGTATCTGGCAGTCGGCATATGCAGTATATGCGACCGATTTAGGCATGCTTTCAAAAAGGTCGGGCCATAAATTAGTAATGGGGCTCTGGTTGAAAGTCCAATCAAGTCCCCCGGAATAATAAACCCCGAATTTCATCCCTTTTCCCCTTACAGCGTTGCACAATTCACCGACATAATCGCGCTGGCTGGTAATTTTTTCCTTATCCATGAAAGGATTGATAATTTTCGAAGGATATAAAGTAAATCCATCGTGGTGTTTTGATGTGAGTATCACATATTGTGCACCTGTCTTACTGAATAATTCCGCCCATGAATTAGCATTCCAGTCAGCGGTTCTTTTTTCCAGCGTATCTTTGAAATTATAATAATCATAGGACTTACCATATGTTTTTTCGTGGAATGCCTGCGTTGGAGACCCATAAATACGAAGAGAATTTAAGTACCACTCAGCATAAGGATTACTCTTATAAAAGGCTTTCCAATCGGTAACTTTATCGGGTGTGGTTGTTGGAGTTGCCCATGCCGGAACTGAATAGAGGCCCCAGTGAATGAATATACCTAATTTGGCATCCCCGTACCACTGTGGGGTTTTTCGCTCCGCCAACGATTCTTTGGTCGAAAGATAAACAGGTTCAGTTGTATTCTGTGCAAACGAAGGAAAAACAGAAACAATAAATATAAGAAATGAGATAACTTTCATGGCAGTTAACAAATTAATTCAAACTTATTTTACGATAAAATGATATGTTCCTGATCCTACCGACAGCACAGCTATCTGACTATTTAGCCTGACGAGCTTGATACCCTGGTCATTTTCGGCTTTTTCACCATTCTCAACCAGAGAAGTATTTCCTTCGGAAATATTGGGTTGTGCATTCTCGAAGACAGGAAGATTAATTGTGGCTTTTGTGTTGGCAGGTATTGTAACCTCGAGGTGAAACTCATCTCCGTTCTTCCACCATGAACTGGAGATTTTTCCCCTTACCGAATGATAACTGCCTTTAGCCCAGGCAAGATCACCAACAACTGAGGGCTTGATAACGATATCATTATAAGCAACCGATTTTTCAGATTGCTGAATTCCAAGTACAGATTTATAGAACCACTCGCTTACAGAACCGAACATCGGATGGTTTTGCGATTCGTGATTTTTTATTCCCCAGGTTTCCCATAGAGTTGTGGCGTTATTGGCAATCATATAACCATAACCCGGATATTCTTTTTGCGTAAGCATCTGAAATGAGATATCATCCCTTCCCTGATCGCTCAGGTAATTAAGCATCATCTTTGTTGAATATATTCCGGTGGTTAAATGACCCTTGTTAGTCAATAGAATCTTATCGAGGAGGATACTAAATGCAGGCCTTTTGAGGTTTTGCGGTAACAGATCATAATACAAAGCAAATGTCTGGCTCCCTTCCGTTCCTGTATAAACAACTCCGGTTCCCTTGTTCACAAATTTTGCAATAAATGCTTCTTTAATATTCTTTGACAGTTCCTGATATTTTTTTACATCTTCCACTTTACCTAGAATTGAAGCTATATCAGCAATTATCTTAACGTGATGGTAATATGCTGAAGCGGCCGACACAGGAGTAGGCCTGAGATCAACACTGTTATGGTCGCCAATGCACTTTGTTATCAGAAAATCAGGTGTACGATCATTATAAAAGTCAACAAGTTTTTTCAGTACCGGATATTGCTCTTTTACAATTTCAATATTACCATAATACTTATACATCTGATAAAGAAGAAATGGATGAGCAAGGGTCCAGCCAACCGGCCCTGTCCCATTCTCGATACCACTCTGGTTAATACCAATATTAGGTGCGCATTCAGTCATAGCTCCACTTGGCAAAGCATCGTTGGCAAAATCGCGGATACTTTTCTGATAAAATGAACTCATATCAAAATTGTTCATGTATGCCTCTGAAGCAGTAACCATATCAGCTCCATAACCATATTTTTCGCGTGCAGGACAATCGGACTCTATGCTGAAAATATTGCTTAACATGCTCCATTCGGTTATCTTCTGGATCTTATTGAATAATCCATTTGAACATATAAACTCTGAAACATCATTTACCTCTGAATTCATGGCTAGTCCGGAGATATCATTCAGCCCGGGCCCGTAGGGCAATCCTGTAACTTCTACATATCTGAATCCATGAAAAGTAAAGCGTGGTTCAAATGTCTCAATTCCCTCTCCTTTACAAATATACCTGTCTTCCTGCCAGGCAATATCAGGAGCACCCGGACCACCACGTCCAGGACCTTTAATCTGGGCAGCAACTGAACTGTTTACATCAATAGTCTGATCTGCATTCAGCATTTCAGCATAGCGAAATACAATTTCAGTGCCGGCAGGAGCTTTGCTTAAAAAACGAATTACTCCTGCAAAGTTCTGTCCAAGATCATAAACAAAAACGTTTGATTTAGGGCTCCATATTCTTAATGGGTTTACATTCCTTGTATTTCTTACAGGAGGTATGTATTGCCAGGTAAGCTTTCCGGCAGGTCCATCTGTCTTTTTTGCTTTAGCCCATTTTGAATCATCAAAAGAAGAAGTACACCATCCCGGAAGTTCCAGCCTTGCATCATACCATTCACCAAGATATATATTATTCCGAACAATCGGCCCATCTGCTGTTTTCCAGCTCTGGTCACTTACGATCAGCTCCGATGAACCGTCTGCATATGTAACTTTTAACTGGCATCGCAACTTGGGCTGTCCAATTGTAAGTATATCCCGAAGATTAACTCCGAACATACTCATTGGCAATGGGTTATACCATCCGTTTCCAAGGATTATGCCTATTGTGTTTTTACCCTTCTTTACCAGGCTTGAAACATCATTTACATTATAAAAAACAGTCTTGGCAAACTGTGTCCATCCCGGCTCCAAACGGAAATCATTATCCTTTTGTCCATTCACGAATACTTCATTGTATCCTAATCCGGATATATAAAGCCTTGCACTTAAAACCTCTTTTTTAAGTTCAAAAGATTTTCTGAAAAGAGGAGTTGGGATCTTTTTATAGAAGTCTTCGGGTTTCTCAGGGGGAAGTTTTCCATCACCTATCCAATCACCCTTCCAGTCAGCCTCTGTTAACAGCCCCGTTTCAAAATAATTTATTTCTGAGAAAGATGAAACATTATCATTTCCATCCCAGTACTGCACTTTCCAGTAATAACGGGTAGCAGATTGCAGTGGTATTCCTTTATAAAGGATCTGAAGTGTTTGTCGGGAAGTAACCTTTTCAGAATCCCACATGTCGCCGGTTTCAGCTTCAATAGACTTTAAACTGGCGGATACGATAATTCTGTATGCAGTCTGAATGGAATTACGGTCTGCGTTGGAGGGTACCCACGAGAAGTAAGGTGTTACATCAATTCCAAGAGGATAAGAGATGTAGTTTACTTTAAGTTCCGATGCCCCCGGTTGAATTGCAGAACCTGAGGCTGAAAGTAAAATAAATACCAGTAGAAAATATTTTTTCATCTTATAATAATTTAAGGAATACATTATATATCAATAATTTATAAATTAATTAATATTTAAACCTTAATTTCTTTACTTAATTAAATGTCGGACTAAAAACTATCAGTCAAAATATCAAATTTCCACTATGCTTATACCCTGCTTAGAGTCCTTAGCTTGTTTTGTGGATCATGCCAGTTGATGGAATTAGCAGATATTTAGTCTTTGCTATAAGCTTCATTTAATGTAATAGTCTTCAACTCCTTTTCAAATCCATCTATCACACTTTTAAATCTTATTTTATAGATTTTCCCCGGGATTATATCAAAATAATTGTCGGAAAAGAACCCTTCTGTATGATCTGTAAAGAAGGCAATGTTCTTTGCAAGTTTTTCAGCTGTCAGCTGAATTTCGTATTCCTGGTCCGACAACTTTGTGATTATCTTTTTTATGTTTGGATTATCGAAATGAAGATCTTTGAAATCTTTAAAATAGAACAGGTTTTCTCCGATAATCTGATCACCAGATTTTACAACTGCCTCGAACACTGTATTTGGAGTAGCAGATTTGTCTGATAATTCACTTTCGGGAACACTTAGATAGATCTGACTTGAGTTGGCCTCCAATTGAATTTCAAGTTTCTTTTCCCATAATACTTTACCATTAAAATCGTATAACCTGGCTTCCAGACTTGCGTTTTTTGTTTTCAAATCATCATTGGCTATTGAAACCACAATATTGCTTTTTTCCCTGAAGATGACAGGACAAACAGGGGCAAATGCCTTTTTTACAGCATAATGCAATGCTTTCCATCTGCCAAAATAATCAACACTCGACCATGACATGGTTGGCCAGCAATCGTTTATTTGCCAATATAGTGAGCCCATACAATGAGGCATATTTCTGCGATGGGTTTCTATTGCATACTTTACACCTTCGGCCTGCATTAACTGGCTTACATAGACGAAATTCTCAAATTTTTCCGGTACCTGATAATACCTTTTAATATAAGTCATTATCATTTCATTTCCATTGAATCCGTCAGCAATCCACGGCATAAGGCTACGTTGGCGGTGTTCCATAACAGGCGAACGGTAAGCCATATCGCTATCGGCAGCAAACGCTTTTATAGTTTTCATTTCGGGAAATGATTGCAGTCCATACTCGCTGACAAACCTGCATACGTTTTTTGAATAGGTAGAAAAAGGCACATCTCCAAACCATATACGCCAGTCGTGCTCATCTCCCGATGACGGATCCGAACCCTTGTTGTTTTCTGTCTGTGGTGATGATGGCCAGTAAGATATTTCCGGATGGAACATTTGAACAGCATCAGGAAGAATTTTATAGAAGATTTTTTCGTAAACAGCCCATAATACATCGCCTTGTTCTTTCGTCACCTTTTGCTTCCAGCCCCAGTCGTTCCAGGCTCTAAGGTTTTCGTTATTTCCGCACCAGAGTGCAATACTTGGATGGTTTCGAAGCCGTTTCACATTGTATATTGCTTCTTTTCTGATATTCTCAAGATGAAGAGAATCGTCTGGCTGCATGTTGCATGAAAACATAAAATCATTCCAGGCAAGAATGCCGTTCTCGTCAAGAAGATCATAAAATTCATCACTTTCATAAACAGCACCTCCCCAAATCCTCAGCATGTTCATATTGGCATTCACTGCATCGGAAACCACACGTTTGTAATTCCTAATCGTATTTCTTGTTAAGAATATATCTGAAGGAATATAATTTGATCCTTTCATAAAAACAGGAACTCCATTTAATCTGAAATGGAAAGTATTGCCAAGGGAGTCGGGTGTTCTTACAAGTTCCAAGGTTCGCACGCCTATTTTTGCCGAAAGGCCCTGTATCTCATTTTTGCCTTCATTCATCCGAACTTCTACATTATACAGTTTATGTTCACCCAGGCCATTTGTCCACCAAAACTCAGGGTTCTCAATCTTAAAATCTATAGCAATCTGGTTATTACCTTTTTGAAAGATTTCTGCAGGTTTTGAAACAACAATTTTATTTTCGACCAAAACATCAAAACTTATCTTTGCTATACTATTTGTAACAACATCTACAATAGCCTTATAATTTGCAACTTCTTTATTTATCAGTACAGGCTTTATGTAGATATTGTTCATTCTGGCATTGTTCCAGCCCTGTATTCTGACAGGCTTCCAAACGCCGCAAGTAACCAGGCGTGGGCCCCAGTCCCAACCGTAATGAAATGGAGCTTTACGAGTAAATACATTTGTTCGTTCATTTTCAGGAGCAAGTTCATTTGCAGCCATAATCAGGTAAGGGACATTTTTTAGTTTCTTCATTCCTGTATTGACCGCCGAATGAAAATAGATCCTGAGTTGGTTTTCGCCTTTTTTCAGATATCTTTTAGCCGGGACCTCCCAGGCTACAAACATGTTGTCGGCCTCAAGAACCAGAGAGTCGTTGAGGTATACATCGGCATACGTATCAAGACCGCCAAACTGAAGATCTGCATTTTCGAAGGCTGCCATTTCATCCGATACCGTAAATGTTGTTTGATATTCCCAATCAGCATTTTCTATCCATTTAACAGCTAACTCATTTTTCTGGAAGAAAGGGTCAGGAATAAGACTGTTATCAAGCAAATCGGTGTGCACACAGCCCGGTACGGTAGCCTTAAGCCATTCTTTATCGCCTGCCTTACGGAATTGCCAATCGGATTCTATTAAAAAATCCAGATTATTTTTTGGCCCGGTACAAGACCAGGTTAAAGATGTAAGGAGTAACAAAACAAATAAAATCCTCTTCTTCATAATAATATTTATTATCAATGTTTTAATATAAATTTAGCACCTCCAAGCGACATCCCTTCAGGCGATTTTCCAGAAGCAGAGATGTACAATAGTTTCGACTGGTGAGGATCAAGTTCAATATTGACATTATCAATTATGCCAATAGATTTTGTACTATCGGGGCTCCAATAAAAGCATGTTGCGCTATTAATTCCGGTAAGACTCCTTATTGAATAACTGACATTGGTTTTCAATTCACCACGGTTTACAAAAAGGACTGCCCAATCATCTCTCCCCGGATACTTAATTACCTGAACTGCAAACAGGCCATCTTTATCAATAAATGGCATAGCAGAAGTCAATTTTGCAGTGCCGGGTTCAATAAACCTGAAGAGCTGAAGCCTGGCCGGAGGTATTTCGTGAAACAAGTCGGATGTATTTACTATTCCTCCTAGCATTCCCATCCATAATATGAGTGATTCGGCTTCCGTATTATTCATTCTGCTGTATTTTTCTCTCAGAATTATTGCATCAGGATCGTTTTGCCACCATACATTATTTATATGCTGGCAGCCTATTGATTCATCGAACATATTAACACCGCTTTTCCAGTCAGCGCTTATATCTCCTGATATACGCATCCCGTCAACATAACCGATCATGGGAGCATAAGGAGCTATACAACCAAGCCAGAACGATTCAGGACCAATCTCCTGGCGTATCATATTGAAAAAATCTTGCTGATATTCAATTGAAGTCTTGCCCGGTGCGTATCTTGTAACGTTTGCAGATGATTCCGCCCCATAGAGCATAAAATCTGTTTTAAAATAGGTAATGCCCATTTTCCGGAAAGCACGGAAGACCTGTCGCAAGTATTCCATTACAGCAGGATTACTTGTATCGAGTGTATAAATTTCCTCATCAATGGCACCCCATAACCGGTTCTCACCAGTAAATCTGAAATTAATGATTGGCTTGCCATCATTCCTGGTTAAGATCCAGTCGGGGTGTTCATTGTAAAGCTTGCTTCTGTTGCCAACCATATAAGGGCCTATCCATATTCCGGCTTTATAGTTGTCAGCAATTATCTTTTTGACAGATTTTTCAATTCCTACAGGAAACTTTTCACTGGGCTCGAGCCAGTCCCCAAGATGCGGATGATAGCCTGCATCGATCTGAATTGTCTGCACTGGCACACGGGATTTTAATGTATTGAAGCCCTGAAGAAATTCAGACAACATTTTATCTGTCAGATAATAATATGCATAGTACCAGGAGCACCAATGATATGACTGTGGCTTATCTGTCAAAGCTTTTGCAGTACGGGCAATTTCGGTAGCTTCATTCCGCATGGCAGTGAATGCATCGACATCTTCTGTTAAATAAATAACAGGCAATTTGGAAGCAGTTATTTTCTCCATGGATATACCAATATCGATTAACTTCTTACCACTATTAAGTGAAGTTCGCTGGCAGTTTGTAAATGAAGTAAACTTTGAGAAATCGCGGGTGGAAATAACCATAGTGGAACCTGATTCAGGGATAAGGCCGGTAAGAAACCCACAATTTGTATAGTCTGATTTGTCTTTTGGCCAATCTTTAATACCACCTCCTCCCATTATTTGAGTTGGTGTGCGAAAAATACGGTTTACACCTTCGACAATTCCAGACCTTACAGGAGAAAAAGTTAAAGCTTTTATTTCAGCTCCTGATATGCTTGTATTTAGTGAAATGGCATTTCCTTCGTAACTTAATGAAATCTCAATGGTTCCGTTTAAAAGGTTATACCTGATAATCTCTGCATTGTTCTTTGAATAAACCTTTACACTAACAGGTTTTATAAACCGGTCATCAATAGCGGGATAGCAATTTAAAATTTTTACCGACGTACCTGTTATATCAAATGTTCCGTCGGGAAATACCTTGAATTTAAGACTCTGCGAATTTCCACTCAGACAAATTATCAATAATCCAGGCAATACAAATAAGAGGATGAGATTTTTCATAGATAAAAAGTTAGCATCAGTATTTTATTAAAAGGTCAGTAATCTATGAGCAGTCAACGCCTTTCTCAGCTTTTACAATTATAAGGCACATGCCGTTTTATGCTTTTCTGTATGAAGCCTGGAATGGGAAAAGTGTTGATCATAATTTAACTGATACATTATTCCCTTTGTGATTGATCTTCAGAACACCACCTGACGTAAGAGGCTGCCAGCTAAAACCTTCATTACTATCAGCTTTCAACTCTTTCAGTTTTTTCCCGTCACAAATAACTTTCCCCGGTTTTGATTTTAACCTGAGGATATCTGATGATGTACCATAAGTAGAATACAAAATACCATCAGGATCATAACTAATTGATTTGACTACAGAAGATGAACTTAAAAACCTGTTTTTATCCGAAGGTGCCAATTCAGGGAACGAAGCCATAGCCCGCAAATAATGTCGCACATAATCTCCATAGCCATCTGTTAGCCATATTTCATTATTCGGGTAACAGTTTTTACCATCGGTATCTACCATATAAGTAGCCCAGTTTAACTGAAGTATAGAGGAATCTTTATTAGTATTATCGCCTGTGGCAGCGCAATACATCAATTCAGCAGAAGCCTGACGGGCTGTATGACTGTTACCGGGTGCATTATACACCGTTTGTTCACCGATAGCGACAACTCCATATTTTTTCCAGTTATCATGTCTGAATGTTTTTGTTGACCAGTCAAGAATTCTTCTTGCATCCTCGCGCCATGTTAATCCCCATTCATCTTTTTTTTGTAAAATATACATGGCAATTGATAAAGCATTGATCTGAGTATTCGACCACATGGGAACATCTTCAAAGAACGGTCCGTATAAGTCATATTTTACTGCAATATTTTTTAACCAGTCAACAAACAAATTTCTGGCTTTTATATATTCGACCATGTTCCCTTTTTTCAGGGTAGTTAATTCATCGAAGAGCATAATTGTAGCTGTCCAGTTCGAAGTAAAAGTAGAAGAAACATAATTTGTTTGTGGAAATATCTCCCCGGTTTTTGGTTGCACCCTGTAGGGAAGAGGAGAATTTTCTTTATCGCCGGGGACTGTATATTTTGCAAGGGTATTTGCAATTTTCACCGCTGCATCCAGATATTTTACATCTCCGGTAATTTTGTAAAGATTAACCAGTTCATAAGCGAATGATCCCGCTTTATCAGGCATAAGATATCCATCCCCATTTTTCATGGCTTCTTTTCTGGCAAGTTTATCTTCCTTCTTTTTGTATAAAGCAAAATCGACAACCCAATCGCCACTATACTTTAGATTATGACCAAGACCAGGATTACATGGATAAGGAACATCCGGCCATTTGCAATCTGGAGTAGAAAGACCGTTTTGAAGATAATAATCAGCCATATAAACCATGTCTTTTATTAAAGCATGATCCCCTGTGTAAGCATAATATAATGTCCATGATGACAAGGCCATAGCAATCTGATCACCCCCGATGCCATCATCATGTCCTCCTTTAGGGATGGAATTATATGTTGAAACTATAATTTGTCTGTGCAGA
This sequence comes from Bacteroidales bacterium, assembly GCA_038252165.1. Taxonomy (GTDB): domain Bacteria; phylum Bacteroidota; class Bacteroidia; order Bacteroidales; family VadinHA17; genus LD21. Next base: position 29,376 of record JBBSAP010000019.1, read on the forward strand.
AGATACCATTTTATTCCTGGCAGACATTCAGGCAAGTTTTTCCAATAATTCCAAACCAGGCCCAGGATATGATCGTACGAATCTCCCGGATCAGGAGAATACCAGGGGATAATTAAGCCATCTTTATCTGTTTGAATAGCATGATACATCAAAGTATCAGATTTATTCTGACCTGATAACTTATCACAATGTCCGATGTATAAAGAAAAAAGAATTAAAATGCCGAGTGTTTTTTTCATCTGATTATCAAATAATTAATTCTTAAATACAAATTCTGCTTAAAAATATTTCTCAAAATATTGTTTCCTGAGTTTACTATTATTCTTAGTTAGCTATATCAATTTTCACAGTCGCAGGTTTCAGTCCCTTCGATTCAGCCTTTACTGTGAAAGAGCCGGCAGCACCTTTGTCTGCTTTTACACTCACGAGGCACATACCATTATATGCTTTTCTGCTTTTTCTTTTAGGTCATTTATAATCTGATCAAATTAATTATTGCACTGAAATACTTACCATCTTTTGTTATTAAATTCGGTCACTATTCCAAAGCAAATACAGCTTCAAGCCCCCCATCAGAACATCCACCAACAAAAACCTTGAAATCGCCTGACTCGGCTTTATGACTCATGTCGATCGTATAAAAAGCCAGATCAGCCGGATGAATGGTAAATGAAACTGTTTTTAATTCGCCTTTTCTGAGCATTATTTTTTTGAATCCTTTAAGCTCCTTAACAGGCCTTACAACACTGCCCAACACATCGTGTGTATAAAGTTGTACAACTTCTTCTCCATCCTTTTCCCCGGTGTTTCTGACATCAACTGAAATGAGCAGACTATCAGTTCTGTTAATTCTGTTTTTCGAAAGTTTTAAATTTGAATAAGAAAAAGATGTGTAACTTAATCCGAATCCAAAAGGAAACAGAGGTTCATTTAATTCATCGCTCCATTTTGCAACACCCCAGCGTTTGTCTTCCGGTCCCAGTCTTGGACGTCCAACAGATAATTGATTATAGTAAATAGGAACCTGTCCCTGATGACGTGGAAAAGTCATTGTTAACTTCCCTGAAGGATTATATGCTCCCGATAATACATCAGCAATCGCAAGGCCACCCATTGTTCCGGGTTGCCAGACATATAAAACAGCCTGCAACTTATCGATAACAGGAGTGAGAACCATTGGACGACCGGCAAAAATTACAGCGACTACAGGTTTCCCTGTTGCTGCAACAGCCTCTATGAGTGCCTCTTGATTTCCTGGCAAAGAAATATCGACACGACTGGCACACTCGCCACTCGAATATCCTTCTTCGCCTATTGCCAGAATTACAAGATCAGCCTGCTGAGCTACTGATACGGCGGCGCTGATCAGATTTTCAGGACAAATACCGTACGCTTTGGAACCTTCTGATTTAACGATATGGCTGCCAGGGAATATTTCTTTTAATCCATCATAAAGGGTGACAATGTCATTTCTCTTTGAATCACAACTCCAGTTGCCAACCATATTGTTGTTTTCGCGGCTGTCTGCCAGAGAGCCAATTAAAGCAATAGTTTTATAATTATTTGATAATGGAAGTAATTGTTTGTCATTTTTCAGTAACACCATTGTCTTTCGTGCAATTTCGCGTGAAGCATTCTTAAACTCAGGTTTTGACAGTGTTTCATCTTTTCGTTTCTGACTCAGGTAACGATACGGATCATCAAATAGTCCCATTTTAAATTTATAGTACAATATTCGTTTTACTGAGGCGTTAATCTGCTTTTCAGAAACTTTGCCCTCTTTTACAAGCTGAGGAAGGTTCTGAATAAATATTTCACTCCATAAATCCATATCTCCTCCGGCATTAATGCTAAGTGCTGCAGCTTCCTTTGTGTTTGCTGCAACCCCAAAAGGAACAAGCTCAAAATAGGAGTAAGCATCTGAAACAAAGTAACCTTTAAACCCCCATTCTCCACGGGCAATATCTGTCATTAAATATTTGCTGCAACTTGTAGGAATGCGGTCAACCACATTAAATGAATTCATTATTGTGGCAACACCTGCATCGATAGCAGCTCTGTAAGGAGGTAAGTATACTTCACGAAGAACACGATCACTGACGTCAACAGTGCTGTATTCCCGACCGCCTTCGGGAGCACCATAAGCAGCAAAATGCTTTACACATGCCATTATTGAAGTGCCATTTCCAAGACTATCACCCTGAAAACCACGAACCCTTGCACGGGCAATGCAACTACCAAGATAAGTATCTTCTCCGGCACCTTCCATTACCCTTCCCCAGCGCGGGTCGCGGCTAATATCAACCATAGGGGCAAATGTCCAGTTAACTCCTGCTGAAGATGCTTCGATAGCAGCTATGCGATCGGCCTTCTCAATTGCTTCCATATCCCAACTACTCGCTTGCGCAATTGGTACAGGAAAAATGGTTCTAAATCCGTGTAACACATCTTCTGCAAAGAGTAACGGGATATGCAACCTGCTTTCTTCAACCGCTATTTTCTGATATTTAATAAGGTTGGCAACAGATGAAGATGCAGTTAAGGCCCCTACCCTGCCCTCGGCTATTTGTTTTTCTAAAACTTTACCTCCGGAAGCAGTATCGGGTTTATAGCCACTTGTAAGATGATTTAACTGCCCTACTTTTTCTTCGAGAGACATTTGTTTCATTATTGAATCTACCCGTGCCACGATTGGATCACTGTCATTTTTAGGCTTATATCGCATTGACATTAACCCTAAAAATAAGGTTCCTATCAAAATGACTAATTTGTATGCTTTCATAATTAAATTATGTAAATTTTAAAGAGTACTTATTATTGCAACAAACCCACCTTTAGGTTTCAATTCTATTTCGAGAGCTGACTCAGAGGAAATATTTTTCTGAAGCAATGTGAATTCTTTTTCAGTTTCATTATCTAACGCAGTTACATTATTCAACTTATTAATATTTAATACGTTTAAATATGTTATAATCTGATCTTCAGAATTAATCTATAAAGTGATACGAATACTATTTCCCTGTGAGTAGTTTAGCTTAACAACTCCTCCCTTATCAAGCGGAGTCCAGGTCCAGCTATTAATATTGATATTTTCAGATGGCTCTACTCTTTTATCATTTACCAAAATGGACTTTGGTTTGGAAACCATCCGGAGAACTACTTTTGAGGCATCATCGTAAGTTGAGAAAGTAACCTGTCCAGGTTTGTACTCAATTGTTTTAACTACAGAAGTAGATTTTAATAAATGATTTTCGGCGGGTACCCATTCAGGTATTGCAGCCAGTCCTTCCATAAAATGACGTATATAATCAGTATAGCCATCCGAAAACCAAATTTCCTCACCCCAGTTATGGCCAACATTTACAACTCCATTAGGTTCAGCCATATAACTGGCATGATTGAAGTACCGGAAAGCTTCCTCTTTAAACCATTCATCTCCTGAATATTCATACCACAAAGCACAGATAGATGCATAACGGGAAGTATGACTTCCCATTGGCATATAACAACCTGTTTGTTCATTAATCGCATTCATGCCCGGTTCGCTGAAGGTATTTTTAACCCACCATATCAATCCGGGTACTGTTGTATTAATATTGGGATCGTGTTGTGGATTTTTAATTAAATACCTGGCAAATTCCATCGGGCTATTATTAACCCGATTGAGATTTATATTGTCAATCCGGATATCTTCAAAGTATCCTTTCCAAATTGAGGTTTTTATAGCTCCTTCTGCCGAATAGAGCCAATACCAGACTATATCAGCTGCCTTTTGGTAGGCTGTCGCTTTTTCAGGAGGAAGGTTAACCTTATCTTTTATACGAACCAGCTCTTCGAGAAGTCTTAAATTGTCAACTACATGTGAGGTATAATCTTCAACTATTTCACCGTTTTCAGCTTTAACCCTGAAAGGCCATGGAGAGGTTAAAACAAGTTTTTTCCATTCAAGTCCACCTTTTCCATGCACCCCTTTCCTGACATGCCTGGTTAACGCATCAGCGCATTGGACAGCCGCTTCGAAATATTTTACTTCTCCGGTTATTTCAAAAAATTTGAGATATGCTATACCCATTTCTCCTATTTTATCAACTTCGAGTACAAACGAACCATCTCCCCTTCCTATATTTTCTTCTGTGCTGGCAGTATCAAATTTTGAAGCACCATCATAAATAATTTCACCGGCTTCTGAGCTGGCATAAGGTACAGATGACCATTCCCAATTGGCAGGCGTAGTACCGTATTTAATTTGATGATCGAGACCCTGGCGTGCAATTCCAATCATAGATTCATCGCCCGAATAATATCTCCAATCAATAGCAAGACTCTGAACCATGCCAGCATTCACAACAATTGGATTATGAGGCCAGGCAGAACCATAAAAACCGCCTTTCCCATCGCGGTACATTGAGCAATGAGTAATGTATAAAGGGAGGTTGTTAACTGGGCTCTTAGGACAGTTTTTCCAGAAGTCTGCCGCTAGTTGCACTACTGTCACATATCCCGCACCTGGTTTTGCCGGTTCGTAACGAGAGAGCAGCTTACCTTTATCGTCAAGTATAACTTTTGCATCACACATTTTACCAACCTTATACTGCGAAGAAGCTGAACTGAAAACGACAACCATCAGCAGTACCATCAAGCCAATCTCTCTCATAATATGAATATTAAATGATCTTATTCCTTTATTTAAATGTTACAATTATTTTATTCTTACTCTGTTTGCCACTAATGACTGCATACCTTGAGTTGTTAACCTTATCGATCGTAACAGCTGCTTTTTGTCCATTGATAGTTGCAGAGGCTGATTTAGCAGATGCTGGGAAAGGTACCCTGACAGTAACCCTGCTGAATTTCCCATTGGTTAACATTTCAACCTGATTGGCAGCTTTATTATATGAATACTGGTAATTTACCTGATTCCCATCACCATTATACCCAACATCTACAGTTGTCTTCTCAACTCCGGCAAAATACCAGCGTGGTGAAATCTCTACATCGCTGAACATGATTCCCTTATCTACCACTCCTGCCAGACCTTCTACCAGGGCACTTACAAAGGCTGCCTGACCCCATACAGCAGGTATAGCATCGGCCTGTGGAGTACCATCGGAATTAAGACAGCCCGGAAGTTTCCGGTTATTTTTGTTTAATAATATTTCAAGTTGTTTAAGTTGCTCAACTGCATATTCTTCTTTACCATTCTGGAAAGCAGCTTTAGTAAGCTCGCCGCCCACCAGCGGCAGTATTGCACCATTCATATAAACGCCAACCTTGGAACCTCCAAAATCAGGTTCAATGAATGGATAGATACCATACCATGGTACAGGCGAAGCATCTTTTGTTTTCTCACCTATCTCACTGTAGGTATTAATAATCGATCTGGCCATTTCGTGAGTTGCTGTTCCTCTGTTCATTGTATAAGTATTTGATAAACCGATCGAATTGATCGGATCGGTTTTTATATAAGAAGGAACAGGCTCCTCAGGAACAAAATGAGAGTAAAATTTACCGTTCCAGCAAACTCGGTTCAACCTTGCTCTGAAAAGATCTCCCTGCAGACTCCATTCATTAGCTTCGGCAGTTTTCCCGATTACTGTGAATAATTCAGCAAGCTGCTTACAGGCTTGAAACATACCACTGTTGTCACCCTGCATTATTCCCTTTGGAGTCTTATCAGTATTACCTATGTGAATGAGAAGGGCATCAGTTCCGGTAAGACCAGCAGGTCCGGATGTATAATCCCATGTATCAATGGAATATGGCCGTTTTACAAGCATATTTTTACTTGACCAGCGTAGAGGATCTGACATTTCATAACTCATCCCTTTTACCATTGCCGGCAGCCATTTTTTAATATATGCTGTATCACCTGAAGATTTCCAATAAGTATATACTCCTTCAATAACAAGATATTCAAGATCAGCTTCAATAGGCATTCTGAAAAACCAGTTCTGATTATTTACATCAATGAAGAAGAACTGGGGATCAAAGACATTTGCAAAATACATCTCCCCAACACCCCTGGTTTTATACGACATTACATAATCATAGTACATCCCTTTAGGTGACTGCCTGCCCAAGAAAAAGTCAAGATAGCTGGAGAGGTCCTTAGCCCAGTATTTATGAGCTTTCATTGTATGAACATGATCGCGGATCCAAGATACAAAAACAGTACGGTCTTTCCCATCAAGATTTACCGTCCGATAACCATTATCAATAAGATTTGTTTTCAAATCGGCAAGCATTTTACTGTAGACTCCTGCGTCGTCGTTGAATGTTGTCTGGGCTCTATTTACCTGCAGAAACAGTGCAATAATTGCGGAAATTATAAAAACTCTTTTCATCTGAGAATATGTATTAAATAAAGATTAAAGTTTTGGTAATGACCACCCTTCACGGTAAGTATGCCTGATATACTCCTCAGCTGTCTGCCTGGCATTAGAAGTTGTATATTTTGTATCGAACTTCGGATCACCGTCAACCACAGTGAAATTATTTGAGATTATAACACTAAGCTTGTCGGTATCGCTGATATTTGTAAACTGCATATTTTCACCATCCCACAGCAGTTTTCGCTTAAGATCCTGAAGCCTTACTGCCAGAACGCCCATAACAACCATTTCATTAAATGGCCCTGCATGTCCGAAATGTGAACTTGCCTGAACCCTGCTTTCCGGTGACTCCTTACATGCTCTGACCCAGTCGGTCTGATGATTCAGCCTCTTGGCAACTCTTGGCAATGTGGCCGGTACGGAAGGCACCCTTCCTGAAACAAGCCGCGGTTTGGCGGAATAGCAATCAGTAACAAGAATATCTTTTGATCCGACAAACATTACACCCCCGTTCCAGTCACCGAGAGCAAAGCCGTCTGGCATTTTGTCGGGGCGCTCAGGCATAAGACCTCCATCATACCATGTAACTTTAACAGCAGGCATATTTACAAGCTTTTCATTTGGTCTGGCGGGAAAGCTGAAATGAACAACCTGTGCATTTGGAGCAGACTCAGTGTTGAGTGTTGTTGAATTTCCCTGAACTGCAGTCGGATATTTCAGCTTAAGAGCTCTGAAAACAGGATCAAGGATATGACAAGCCATATCTCCAAAAGCGCCTGTGCCGAAGTCCCACCATCCGCGCCAGTTCCATGGAGTGTAAATTTCATTATATGGCCTCACAGGAGCAGATCCGATGAATAAGTCCCAGTTAAGTGTTTCAGGCACTTTCATTTCATTTTCAGGTCTTTGCAATCCCTGTGGCCATATCGGTCTGTTTGTCCAGGCATGTACTTCTTTTATATCTCCTATCTCGCCATTCCATATCCATTCGCAAACAAGGCGGATATCGTTTGATGAGCTCCCCTGGTTTCCCATCTGGGTGGCTACTTTATATTTTTCAGTAAGTTTTGTTAATAACCTCGATTCAGAAACCGAATGCGTCAGAGGTTTTTCACAATAGACATGTTTTCCGAGGGTAATCGCCGTAGCAGATATTATGGCATGTGAATGATCGGCAGTAGCAACCATCACAGCATCTATTTCTTTACCTTTCTCGTCAAACATTTTACGCCAATCCCAGTATTTGGCAGCATTCGGATAATCGATAAAAGTTTTATTTGCATACTTCCAGTCAACATCGCAGAGTGCAACAATATTTGCGTCCCGGGCAATACCCCGCAAATCGCCGCTTCCCTGGCCTCCTATTCCTATTCCGGCGACATTAAGCTTGTCGCTGGGATTCTGATATCCCAACCCTGATATAACATTTTTCGGAACTATTGTGAGCGCAGCAGCAGCAACAGCTGTTGTTCCAAGGAAATGGCGACGTGTCATTCCATTCTGGTTCTTCTTTGCTTTCATAATAAATCTAATATTTTTTATATCTGAAATCTCCTATTTAAACCGCACATTTTTCAAATATTCGCCACTTATCTTCAAAGTCTCCATGCCATTTGCAGCATTATCTTTCTCAACAAAATAATGGTCTATCGACTGGTCAGCAGCCTCAGAAAAGATTGAAGGAAAGTCGATTATTCCTGTTCCTACATCGGCAAAAGTCTTCGTGTCATCGCCAGTCATATCTTTCACATGAAGAATTCCGTAACGGTTTTTATATTTCTTAAGCATAGCAAGCGGATCGGCGCCACCTTTTTGTACCCAATAGACATCCATCTCGCACTTAACAAGGTCTTTTTCAGTATTCTTCATCATATAATCAAATGGCA
>JBBSAP010000020.1:0-36446 GCA_038252165.1 Bacteroidales bacterium
CATCCTCATGAAGCCCAGAAACCAAAGAAATTAGAATTATAATACAACATTAAGGACCAGATATGGAGCCAGTAAATGCCCTTGGAAGACGAAAAGCAGCCGTTGCCAGAGTCTTGGTAAGTGATGGCAAGGGAAAGATTACAGTAAATAACAGGGATTATAAAGAATATTTCGGAGCTGAAACGTTGCAGTATGTAGTTACTCAGCCGCTCGTTGTCCTGAATGCCGTCGACAAATATGACATCAACGTAAATCTTGATGGCGGAGGAGTAAAAGGGCAGGCTGAAGCTCTTCGTCTTGGGATCACCAGGGCGCTTATCCAGATCGATGCTGAAAACAAATCAGTACTCAAGGCAGAAGGTTTTGTCACCCGCGATCCCCGCGAGGTTGAAAGGAAAAAACCGGGTCAGCCGAAAGCACGCAAGAGATTCCAGTTCAGCAAACGCTAGGAATTAACAGATCAACCCTTATAGATGCAGGTTTAGTATCTAAATTACAGAGACTTCCACCCGTTGGCGGGACTACCCTGTGATTGATTTGACAGAACGTAAACTTTAAAAACACAAAAAATGCCAAGAACAAATTTCCAGGAACTGCTTGATGCAGGTGTTCACTTCGGACACTTAAAAAGAAAATGGAATCCCGCAATGGCTCCTTATATATTCATGGAGCGTAACGGTATTCATATTATTGACCTTGAAAAGACAGTTATTAAGCTTGATGAGGCAGCTTCGGCCATGAAGCAAATATCAAGATCGGGTAAAAAGATCCTTTTTGTTGCCACAAAGAAACAGGCAAAAGAGATTGTTTCCGAAAAGGTCAAAGCGGTTAATATGCCATATGTAACAGAACGCTGGCCGGGGGGAATGCTTACAAACTTCCCGACAATCCGCAAAGCTGTAAAAAAGATGGGATCAATCGACAAGATGGCCATCGATGGTACATTTACCAACCTTTCAAAACGTGAAAGACTACAGGTAACCCGTCAGAGGGCTAAGCTGGAAAAAACACTTGGAAGTATTGTTGATCTTACCCGCCTTCCATCCGCCCTTTTCGTGGTCGATGTATGCAAGGAACATATTGCAGTAAGGGAAGCAAAACGACTTGGCATTCCTGTTTTTGCGATGGTTGACACAAATTCTGATCCTTCCGATATAGAATTCCCGATACCGGCAAATGACGATGCATCAAAATCTATATCCCTGATTGTAGGCATCCTGTGCCAGGCAATTGATGAGGGACTTAATGACAGGAAGATGGAAAAGGATAAGGAACCGGCACAGAAGGACAAGAAATTCATGAGGAAAGAGCTCGAAACAAAGGATCTGCCTGATTCAGTGATCGAAGCAATTGTTGAAGAGGAAGAAGAGGTCGAAGTTGAGGATGAGGTTACAACGGAAGAGGTCGAAGAGGATGAGGAGGTTGTAGCTGAAACTGAGGAGACAGAAGAAGAATAGAAGATCTAACTGAAATTATTTAAAAGGAATTACAACAATGACAACAATAAGTTCTGCAGATGTCGCCAGGCTGAGGAAAGTGACCATGGCGGGTATGATGGACTGCAAAAAAGCGCTTGAAGAATCAAACGGTGATTTTGACAAGGCTATTGAGATTATAAGGAAAAAAGGGCAGGCTGTTGCAAATAAAAGAGCCGACAGGGATGCCACAGAAGGTGTTGTATTATCAAAGGTCAATGCAAAAGGCATTGCCGGTGCAATGATAGTCCTTAACAGTGAGACTGATTTCGTTGCAAAGAATGCTGAATTCATTACTCTAGCCAATAAAATACTTGATCTCGCACTGGCAAAAACACCTTCAAATCTGGATGAGCTTAAGGCTCTTCCACTCGAGAACACAAAAGTCGGCGATAAAGTGACTGAATTTGTCGGGATAATCGGAGAAAAGCTGGAACTGGCTTATTATGAAAAAATCGAGGCAGCACATGTACAGGCCTATATCCATCCGGGAAACAGGCTCGCAGCGCTTGTCGGATTTTCGAAAGAAGGAATTGATATCCAGGTTTACAAGGACATTGCGATGCAGGTTGCCGCAATGAATCCTGTCGCTGTCGATAAGGATGATGTACCTGAGAAGGTGATCGCACAGGAGATTGAGATCGGCAAGGAACAGGCAAGGCGCGACGGAAAACCTGAGGAGATGCTTGAAAAGATAGCCCAGGGAAAACTTGCCAAGTTCTATAAGGAAAGCACATTGCTTAACCAGGAGTACATTAAGGATAACAAGATGACTATCAAACAATATCTTCAGTCGGTCGATAAACAGTTAACTGTTACCGCTTTCAAACGGTATTCCCTGAGTCTGTAAGTATAGGTTCATATTTCAATAATAAGGTGGCGCCCGATGGCGCCATTTTTTTTACTATATTCGTCAATCTGTCGGTTTTCAAAAAACTGATGGACCAGTTAAGAAAAGCACGAAATAGTATCTGCCATGAAATACTCCAGGATTTTACTCAAACTCAGCGGCGAGTCGCTGTCAGGTGACGGGCACCAGGGAATAAGCAGCCGGGTTCTGGAAGAATATGCAATTCAGGTTGCTGAAATAGCCGAAAAAGGATGCGAAGTTGCAATTGTTATAGGAGGCGGCAATATCTTCCGCGGTCTGAGCGGGACCGAATCAGGCTTAGACCGTTTAAAGGGCGACCAGATGGGAATGCTGGCAACAGTAATAAACAGCCTTGCACTTGAAAGCGCTATAATAAAGGCAGGCGCAAAAGCCAGGGTTTTCACCGCCATACGGATGGAACCTGTCGGAGAACTCTATAACAGGGACAGGGTTACAATTGATCTGAAAAACGGAACAGTCTGCATACTTGCAGGCGGTACAGGGAATCCATTCTTTACTACTGATACTGCCTCCGCACTGAGGGCTGTTGAGATCGGGGCAAAAGTACTCCTCAAAGGCACCAGGGTCGATGGCGTTTATACGGAAGATCCTGAAAAAAATCCTGATGCAAGAAAATTTGACAATATATCATTTGAAGAGGTGATCGAAAGAAGGCTTAAAGTTATGGACTCCACTGCCTTTACAATGTGCCGGGAAAACAATATGCCTATTATCGTTTTCCATATGAACAAGACCGGAAACCTTATGAAGGTTGTAGAGGGATCCGAAATCGGTACACTTATTTGTAACTAAAAGTACTATTGGCTTTATCTATTTTATTATTTTTGATAGTCAACCAAGTCTAACCTAACCGCTGAAATATGAACGAAGAAGTTGAACTGATAATTGAAGAAGCAACTGACAGGATGCAGAAAGCTCTGGAACATCTTGAGCATGAATTAGCCCATCTGCGGGCCGGAAGAGCAACACCTGTTCTCCTCGATGGTATTACAGTTGATTACTACGGAGTTAACTCACCCTTAAGCCAGGTTTCAAACATCAATACTCCCGATCCTAAAACAATTCTTATCCAGGCATGGGAAAAGAATATGCTGGGGGCTATTGAAAAAGCTATTATGGCTGCCAATATCGGGCTTACACCTGTTAATAACGGCGAAGTTATCAGGATCAATATCCCTCCCCTTACTGAAGAGAGGAGACACCAGCTCGTTAAACAGGTCAGAAATGAGGGAGAAACTGCAAAGATCAGTCTGCGGATCGTCCGAAAATGGGCTAATGACGAGTTAAAGAGAATGTTGAAAGACGGGCTTTCTGAAGATATTGAAAAGATTGCTGCTGAAAATGTCCAGGATATAACGCACGACTATTCGGCAAAGATCGATAAGGTAATGGCTGCGAAGGAAAAGGACGTAATGACTGTATAACCTCCTTCTCTCACGGGAGAATGGGGATGAGGCTATTTCACCGGCACCAGTCTAAGTTCATATTTAGCAGCTGCTCTGACTGCCTCTTCCGAAAAAGCATCCTTATAGAATCCTCCCTCCAGATAAGTTTTAGTTTGTGACAGGTAAAACTCACTTGACGGAATTCCCGAAGCACCGGTTGGAATAACAGTGTACGATTCATCCCAGTCGGCAGTGTTAAAGATATGTCTCTCGGAAGCACCAGCAGTCACAATAAATCCTTCCTTGTAAGAGTACGGACAGACAGTATGACTGCTGCCGCCAATCCCGGTCTTTTCAGAACTAAGCTTAAAAATGCGGTTTATAATTTTTACAGTGGCCAAAGGATGATCAAGCGAAATCTTATGGATAGTCCCCCATGTCCATTTGCTAACATCTGTCCCATAAGATTCAGTAAGTCTTTTCACCCCATCTTTAAAACTTTTAAAAATAATATCGTCCAAAGTCTCAACCTGTGAAGTGTTTATATCATCAACCCAATGATCGGGACCTTCTACAAGTATGCGGTATATATAATAATCTCTGACCGGGCCTGGTAACTGTCCGTACAGATCTGCAAGCTCGTCCCCAAGAAGGTTTTTTGCAATGCTGCCGGTAAAGAATTCAAAAACTGCCGGAGCAACCTGATCCTTGTTCATATCAAAATCCCAGGTTGCAAGGGTAGCAATGGCATCAGCCTCAATAGGATCCATTTCATTAAGCCGGCTTTTGAGATTCAGTATATTTGGTGTAAGCAGGGCGGCGTAGTTAGAGTGCTGGTCAGTTATCATTCTTTTAAAATCGTTTATTCCGAGTTTCTCCTTTTCATTCAGCATCTCCCTGATCCTGTTTATCCTGTAGGGAAGAGCAAATCTGAATGAAATGTAGTATGGGTAATTATTGCTGACCGTTTTATTATTCGCGGAAGAAATAAACCCATTCTCCGGATTATAGCTGAAGGGAAGCTGATCAAAGGGAACATATCCCTTCCAGTCGAACTCGGCGGTCTCTCCTGTTCTGATCATAGAGCCATATCCTTTTCTTACCGGAACACCTCCCCCGGTATTTAATCCTATGTTCCCGTCCACATCGGCATAAGCAAAATTCTGACTTATTGAATTGAAATTCTTTAATGCTGATCGGAAATCCTCCCAGTTCGCAGCCCTGTTAAGCAAATAAACCGCTTTAAGCTCATCGCTCATATCATAACCTGACCACCGCATGCTAAGGACCGCATCATTGACGCCCCTGAAATCTGAAATTATTGAGCCTCTGTGAGTAAATTTAATGTTTGCCGTGTCAGACTTCCCCCCTTTAATCCTGATAATTTGCTTTCGCACTTCCATGTTCTTCCATTCCCCTTCAAAAAAATACTGATCATTGTTATCGGGGTTTATCTTCTCAGAAAAGAGGTCAACATCATCGACCATAAGGTTTGTCATGCCCCAGGCAATTCTTTCATTGTGACCTGCAACTATAAGGGGTTCGCCCGGTACTGCCACGCCTGTCACATTAAGCTTGCCAGGAATAACCTGATGCATCTGGAACCAGATCCCCGGAGCAGTGAGATCGAGGTGCATATCGTTTGAAAGGACCGGTTTTCCTGTTTCGGTCTTTTTACCGCTTACAGCCCAGTTATTACTGCCAGAAAATGAGGCAATACCAAGCGATCTAAGCTTATCAATGGATGAAATAAATGTAAGTGCCTCCTTCAATTTGTCTTCAGGAAGCCGAAAGCCGGGAAATACCGAAGTCGAGTCTGCCTGCCAGTCAGGAATAAGTTCTCCTGCTTTTTCATAACCCATTTTTTTTATCAGATTGTAGTTAAAAATATCAGTTGACAGATTTGCTCCGGCCAGGTCCCAGCCCAGATAGCCAATAATATTGGCAACATCTTCTCTCTTCCATGGGTCGGGTTTGTATCCCAGGATCCTGAATTCAGGAGGAAGTTTTTTCCCGGCATTACCTATATAAGCATTGACACCATCTGTGAAAGAACCAATACTTTCAAGAATAGTGGCATCGGCATTCTCTATTACCATTTTGGATTTTTCAGGAATCGCGAGACTTCTCAGAAACAGATCCGTCTGAACATAGTCAGCCCCGAATATTTCTGACAACCGTCCCGAAGTAGCACGTCTGATAAGATCCATCTGCCATAATCTCTCCTGAGACATTATATAGCCGACGGCATAATACAGATCGTGTTCATTTTCTGCATAAATATGGGGCATCCCCCTTTCATCGCGGAAAACTGTCACAGGTGATGATAGTCCCTTTACACTTAACTCTCCTTTGTATTGCGGCAATGCTCCTCGCTTTATTCCTGTGATGATTATTGTTCCTGCAATAGCAGCTACAATTATCAGACCTGTTAAAGAGAGCAATATGATCCTTAGCGCTTTCATGGTAATATTTTTTTTAAATTTACTAATTCCCATCATATCTTAAAATCTGACCCCCCTCATTCCTGAGGTGCAGTTCCTGCAGATATCTGTTTTATTCCTTCCTGTCAGGATCTTTTTCCTGAAGTCGCTGTACTTACTGCTATTCCAGATCGATCTGAAGGATTCATATTTCAGATCACCCATCACAAAATCCGCATCCTTGTCAAAACAGCAGGGAATGACTTTCCCATCCCAGGTTACTACAGGATTCAGCCATAGCCTCAGACATCGTGCCGGCAATGAATTTCTTAGAGCATACTTGCCGCCTGTAACTTTATACCTCATGTATCGTTTATCGGCAGGCATCCATTTTCCGGCATCCTGGCTCTTTATTACCTGCATCGATTTCAGTTTCAGGTCAGCCTTCATCTCTTTTGCGAATAGTTCAGCCTCAGCTATCTGATGCTCATTATACCTGCTCACAAGAAACTGCAATTCCAGCTTCATTGCAGAATTAAGGCTGTCGCGTGCTGCTGCAACATTCCTTATCCCGTCGATAACTTTGCCAAGATCTCCGTTCCTCCTGTATTCAGTGTAAACCTTATGATCCATCCCGTCGAGGGATACAATAAGCCTGCTCAGTCCTGATACTGCCAGCTTTTCAGATTTTTCTGCAGTAAGGAAGTGACCATTTGTAGAAACAACCGTTCTTATTTCTCCTGCAAGGCGGATGAACGAAAAAAAAGCGGGATGTATCATCGGCTCACCCTGGAAATACAAATTAATATTATATAGGTATGGCCGGAGTTCGGAAATGATCTTTTCATACAACTGTATATCCATGAATCCCCGCTCTCTTTTCATCCGGCCTGAACCTGAAACACACTCGGGACATTTGAGATTGCAGTTATTTGTAAGTTCAAAAGATACAGAGGCAGGCATCCGGGAACTTAGCGGTATGCCTGTTAATGAGCTTATCAGGAATGAAGATCCTGCCGCCAGGGCATTCGCGGTTTTAACAAATATGCCTGCCATGCGTTAATCATAAATAATGCAGTAAGATAGAAAAAAATTCACCGGATCAAATAGGGTAAAGATGCATACATCTGGTCATATGGCTGAAAAGAGAACAATCCGGAATTGGAAAAGATTAAAATAAATGTTAACTTAATGAATTTATGCCATGAAAACAATCAGAATTTTTTCGCTTGCCACCGTGCTTTTATTGTCAGCTTTCACGGCTCAGACAATTTACGCAGGTGCTTCTTCGGAGAGGAAGAAGAATGAACAGCAGACATTGCTTACCTTCAAGGGCAAAGTAGTCGATGCCGAGACAGGGAATCCTCTTGTTTTTGCTTCAGTTGCCGTAAAAGAGACCAATGTTGCAACAATTACAAACATCGACGGCGAATTTCTTATCAAGATCACCGAAACTCAGACATCTAAAAACCTGGAGGTGACCTATCTTGGATATAAGAACAAGGTGGTTCCTATTACCGACCTGAGAGAAGATGGTTACAAGAATGTGATTTCGATGGCTTCAGCTCCGATCCCGATAAAGGAAATAATTGTCAAGCCGATTGATCCCGAAGCAATTGTACGGAACGCAATAGGCAGGATAGGCAAAAACTTCGAAGACGAACCCAACCTGATGACCGCATTTTACAGGGAAACGATCCGTAAAAACAGAACCTATGTCTCCATAGGCGAGGCTGTTGTTGAAATATTCAAAGCACCTTATAACAGCGATGTCCGCTTCGACGGCGCAAGGATATATAAAGGAAGAAAAGGATCAGACGTTCAAAAAATGGATACCATCCTTTTCAAACTCCAGGGCGGCCCGGTAACAGTTCTGCAGCTTGATATTGCAAAAAATACTCTGGACATACTGACAGTTGATGCCATGAAGTATTATGATTACTCGCTGGTCTCTGTAGTTGAAATAGACAATAAACCTCATTATGTAATAACATTCAAACAGAAGCCATCGGTAGATGAGCCATTATTCATGGGGAACCTGTACATTGAAACTGAAACATATGCCCTTTCAGAGGCAGAATTTGGATTCAATCTTGCAGATAAGGAAGCTGTTTCATCAATATTCATCAAGAAGAAACCGCTTGGGATGGAAGTAACTCCTGAAATTGCGACATACAGGGTAAAATACCGTGAACAGGATGGAAAGTGGTATTTCGCTTACTCAAGGGCTGAAGTGAAATTTAAAGTAAACTGGAAGAAAAAGCTTTTCAATACTTTCTACACAACCATGTCGGAAATGGCAATCACTGACCGGACAAACGAAGAAGTAATTAAATTTACAGGGAAGGAGAAACTAAGGTACAGCGATGTATTCTCTGAACAGGTGGAAGCATTTACCGATCCTGAATTCTGGGGCGAATATAACGTAATCGAGCCTGACCAGAGTATCGAATCGGCAATCAGACGCCTCAGCAGAAAGCTGAAGTTCAGTGACAGGAAAGACCAATAGTATAAAAAATAATGACCGGGGATTCAGAAATAATCGGGAGGATCAGACAAGGTGATGAAAGAGAGTTCGAGTCACTTTTTAGATCCTCCTATGTTCCCCTGGTAAGATATGCAAGGACACTGATAAGAGATCATGATACCGCCGAGGAGATCGTTCAGGATCTTTTCTTCACGATCTGGAAAGACAGGAAAAAACTGCAGATTGAAAGTTCTTTGAACGGGTACCTTTACAGAGCAGTCCATAACCGCTGCCTGCATTATATAAATCATATCAAGGTTGTTGAGAAGTATGCCAGGGAGACGGCATTCAGTGAAACAGAAATCAATGAAACTCCGTCTGATATACTTAATTACAGCGACCTTCAGGCTAAAATTGCCGGAATAATTGAAAGGCTACCCGAAAAGTGCGGAAAGATTTTTTGCATGAGCAGATTTGAAGGATTAAAATATTCGGAAATTGCACAAAAACTCTCGGTCTCCGTCAAAACAGTTGAAGCAAACATGGGAAGAGCACTTAAGGAATTCAGAAAAGCACTGGCAGAACAATGAAAGAAATGAATAAAACCGGAAAATATACTGATAAGGAGTGGGAAGAACTTTCTTCTCTTCTGTCGGAAGAACAAAATGACAATAATGATCTGCTCAGCCGGTTTATGGCTGAGGACAGGTATAATACAATTAAATACTGGAAAGAGCTGAAAGAGATGAATAGTGATAAGGAAATAAATGTCGACAAAGCCTGGAACAAACTGCATTCCAGACTGAATGAAAACGGATTGATCAGAGAAATACCGGTGGTAAGGAGAAGTTTTGGGAGAACCGCATATTTTAGGATCGCTGCATTATTCTTTCTTTTACTGGGTATCGGATCCATGCTGTTTTATATGAACGATAAAGGTATTCTGAGCCGCAAAACAGTAGTGGCAACAACCGATAACCAAAAGAATCTTCAGGTTACCCTTCCTGACGGGAGCAATATCTTCCTGAACAGGAATACCCGGTTAAGCTACAGGGAGAACTTCGGCAGGCATGGAAGAAACGTAACTCTTTCGGGAGAAGCTTTTTTTGTTATCTCCCGCGATGAAAATAATCCGTTTGTTGTCGAAGCCGGCAACGCCAGCGTAAAAGTTCTCGGAACCTCCTTCAACATAATTACAAACAATCAGGATTTTGCCGTTGAGGTATTTGTTAAAACCGGGCAGGTAATGGTTTCAGGAATTGAAAAAAACAGCAATCTTATTCTTGATCCGGGATATATCGGGACAATGTATCCGGAACGTTCAGAAAAATCAGTTAATAATGATCCCAACTATATGTCGTGGAACACAGGCCTCCTGGTATATGACGGACAAACACTCGATGTTGTTTTCAGGGATCTTAAAAGAGTTTATAACATGGATATAGTTGCTGATAATCCGGATATCATTACAAATACGTGGACATCTCCTATCGATAATCAAACACAGGAAACAATTATTCGCTTAATTTGTGCTAGTTTTAACCTCAGTTATACAAAAGACGGTAGCGTTTACCATCTTGCAAAAAAATAACTAAAAGGCTGGAAAATGTTGTCTTTCAATGGCAAATTTTTCAAATATATAACCGCCGTTGCATTGTTGATATTTCTTATACCTTCCCGGGAAATTAAAAGCCAGGGAGGCATCCTGGATTCTACGTTTACATTCAGGTCAGGAACAATAAAGACAGGCAATGCACTGAATCTTATTACCAGGCAGACAGGTTATAATTTCACTTACGACAGCCGCCTTATTGATGCCGAAAGAAAGACTGATATGAATTTCAGGAAAACAAAACTTGAGGTTATTCTCGACAGCATCCTGAAAGGCGACTCCCTTGTCTATTCTGTCATTGATAAATTTATCATAATCTCGAGGGAGATACCTTCTCCACCAACATTAATGACTGACTCTATCGCCATACCCCGTCTGAAAGATATTTCCGGTATTATTCTTGACGGAGAATCGGCTGAGCCACTGCCCTACGCAACGATTGGACTCAAACACAAGGGAGTAGGAACTGTCTCGAACAGCAGCGGGGAATTCGGATTAAGAATCCATCCTGATAATTACAACGACACCATAATTGTATCCTACCTGGGTTTTTACGCAAGAGAGATACCTGTGCGGCAATCACTTGGAAATAATTTCAGGATAGAAATGAGAAGGGAGTTTATCTCAATACCTGAGATTATAATCAAAAATCAGATACCCTGGGAGATAATTAATAAAACACGCTTCAGAATACCGGATAATTATGGCAAAACGCCTACCCGGATGACCGCTTTTTACAGGGAGGGCGTTCTCAGGAAAAAAGAGCTCCAGACCTATTCCGAGGCAATCCTTCAGATATATAAGAGCACATATACCGGTACCCTACTGAACGACCAGATAAAAATACTAAAGAGCAGAAAAATTGAAAATGTGAATGTCAGCGATTCGATAACAGTCAGGCTGAAGGCAGGCCTGAGCACCTGTCTTGAGCTTGATGGCATAAAAAACACCTTCGACTTTATTTCCCCTGAGGAAATGGCTGATTACAGCTACAGGCTGACTGATATTGTCTCTTTTGATGAAGAATCGGCGTATGAAATTGAATTTGGTCAGAAAGAAGGAGTTGAGATGCCAATGTTCAGAGGATCGCTATTTATAAATACAAGCGATTTTGCCTTGCTTAAGGCTGATTTTGAAATCAATCCCGCTTATCTGAAAAACATGAAAGGTACTTTTATTTCAAATCCTTCGAGGGATTTCACTACCTGGCCTGCTTCGGTCAGATATTCCGTTAGTTACCGCAAAATGAATGACAGGTATTATCTTAGCCATGTAAGGGGTGATCTTAAATTTGAATCAAAGCAGAAGAGAAGACTTTTCAATACTCAGTTTGATGTGTTTTTTGAAATGGCTTTCACAAGCATGAGTCTTACCAATGTGACAAGGTTTGAAAGAGAGGAGCTGGCTCCGGTTCATTCTGTCTTCTCAAAGACCATAACTAATTATGATCCTGTATTCTGGGGGAACCAGGAATTCCTTAAACCCGAGGAGAACCTTTTGCAGGCTATCAAGAACATGAAGGTGAGGCTTCAGGAATTCTCCGAAATCCCTAATACTCATTAATAAGCATATACAATTCTGAAAGATCGGGAGTAAGGACGATCTCCGTCCTTCTGTTTTTTTGCCTGGCTTCCGGAGTGTCGACTGCCTCTACTGGTACATATTCGCTTCTTCCGGCAGCAGTCAGCCGGCCCGGCTTGATCTTTGAACCTTCCAGCAGCACTCTGACAACTGTTGTGGCCCTTTTAACACTAAGATCCCAGTTATCCTTCAGTTGTCCGCTGCCCGGATTATAAGGAACGTTATCAGTATGCCCCTCTATTGTAACCTGTATATTAGGATTTTTCTCCAGGACACCGGCCAGTTTCCTTAACGCGTTCCTGCCGTTTGCATCGATATCCCAGCTTGCTGATTTAAAGAGAAGTTTCTCCTCGAGTGAAACATATACTTTCCCGTTTTTATTTGTAATGGTAAGCCCGTTATTCTCAAATCCAAGAAGGGCTTCAGACACCTTATTCTTCAGATCCACAACCAGCTTCTTCTGGGCATCAAGTATCTTTTCAAGCTCAGCCAGCCTTGAATTCTTTTTTTCAAGCTCAAGTGTAAGTTCGTCGAGAGATACCTTTTTCAGATCCATCGACTGTTCAAGTTGACGCATTATATCCTCTTTCTGTTGGAGGTTGACCTGTGCTGCCTGCAGTTCGGCAAGAAGTTTTTTTGTTTCGCTTACATTGCCCTTGATCAGTTCATCCTGAGCGTTCTGCAGGTTATTATACCTTTCGGAGATTATATTCAATTCATCGTTTGCATTATTACGATCAATCTCAGCAAGGGTAAGATCCTGTCTTGACTTGCTCATCTCTTTTTCGAGTGCTGAGATCTTCGTCTCTATTTCCCTGTTTTGCATTGAGAGGGATAAATTCTCAGCTTTGAAATCATCACGGTCTATCATATTCTGCCTGCTTGTAACCTGGACTTCCCTGAATTTTTTTCCCGGAACGCAAGATATTCCAATGATAACCGGCAGCAAAACAATAAGAATTACAGCTAATGATTTATTCATAGTCAGAGTAAGGTTTAGATATTATCTTTCAGCACAAAAATAAGAAAATACGCTTTAAGCCTCAGCAAACTTAAGGGAATAATAATTGTTATATTTGCAAATCGATTTTATTAGTTGTTTCCCAAATGAACCAGGAGGAGAATCTTCTGCTTAACATATCATCGCCTGAGGATCTCAGGAAACTGGAGCCGAATGATCTTATTAAGGTGAGTGAGGAGCTGAGGCAGTTTATTATTGAGATGGTCAGCAAGAATCCGGGGCATCTTGGAGCCAGCCTGGGTGTTGTTGAGCTTACTGTTGCGCTCCATTATGTATTCAACACTCCTTATGATAAAATAATCTGGGATGTGGGGCATCAGGCCTACGGACACAAGATCCTTACTGGCAGAAGGGACAGGTTTTCCACCAACAGGACCTATGGGGGTATTAGCGGATTTCCAAAAATGTCTGAAAGCGAATATGACGCCTTCGGCACAGGTCATTCATCGACCTCTATCTCCGCTGCCCTTGGTATGGCGGTAGCTTCAAAACAGAAAGGCGAGAAAAGGCAAATTGTGGCAGTTATAGGCGACGGAGCAATGACTGCCGGCCAGGCTTTTGAAGGGCTTAACAATGCAGGGATAGCAAAGTCCGATATCCTGGTGATACTTAACGATAACAACATTGCCATCGATCCGAATGTCGGTGCCCTCAAGGAATATCTTATTGATATAACGACCAGCAGGACCTATAACCGTTTCCGGAACAGGGTCTGGAATTTCCTTGGCAGATTCGGGAAGGTCGGACCCAATGCAAGAACTCTTGCAAGTCAGGTTCAAGCGGGATTTAAAAGCACTCTTCTCGACAAAAGTAATTTGTTTGAGGGTATGAATTTCAGATACTTCGGTCCAGTTGACGGTCATGATATTCTTCACCTTACAAGTATTCTCCAGGATCTTAAAAGGATACCTGGTCCAAAATTATTGCATTGTATTACTGTCAAGGGCAAAGGATTCAAACAGGCTGAAGAGAACCAGACAGTTTTCCATGCTCCCGGAAAGTTCGACAAGAATACAGGCGCTATCCTGAAATCAGCCGAAAAAGAAGTCACGGCAACCTACCAGGAAGTGTTTGGAAAAACTATGCTTGAACTTGCCCGCGTAAATGACAAAATAGCCGGCATCACACCTGCCATGATAACCGGATGTTCATTATGCATTATGAGGGAGGAGATCCCCGACAGAGTATTTGATGTGGGTATAGCCGAACAGCACGCAGTTACTTTTTCAGCAGGTCTTGCAACACAGGGGATGATACCTTTCTGCAATATCTATTCCTCGTTCATTCAGAGGGCATACGACCAGGTGATACATGATGTGGCTCTCCAGAATCTGCATGTTATTTTCTGTATCGACCGGGGCGGTCTGGTAGGTACCGATGGTGCAACACATCATGGATTTTTTGATATGGTATTTATGCGTGCAATACCCAATATTATCGTTTCAGCACCCATGAACAGCCTGGAGCTTAGAAATCTTCTGTACACATCCCAGCTTGACAAAATAAAAGGAGCTTTTTCGATCCGATATCCTAAAGGGGCAGGCATGATCAGTGACTGGCAGAAACCATTTACCGAGATTGAGATCGGGAAAGCAAGGCTGGTTAGCGAAGGAAAAGATCTGGCAGTATTAAGCATCGGACATCCCGGAAATTTTGTAACGAAGGCAGCATCAATCCTGGCTGTAGAAGGAATTTCATTTACACACTATGATATGAGGTTTCTCGCTCCGATCGATACTGAAATTCTCCATTCTGTCTTTAAGAAATTCAACAAGATCCTTACTGTAGAAGATGGCGTACTCAAAGGAGGACTTGGAAGTGCGGTCATAGAATTCATGTGTGATAACGGATACCGTGCGGAAATAAAGCGTCTTGGCATACCCGATTATTTTGTTGAACATGGAACCCAGGAGGAGCTTATAAAGGAATGCGGATTTGACACTGATGGTATCGTGAATGCAATCCGTAAAATGGTTAGTGATGGCGCAATGGTAAAACGGCATGCAGGCATGGAGGCTTAAAGACAAAAACCAAAGTAAAAAGTTAAAAAAATATATTATTTTCGCAGACCCGCCCGGATGGCAGGGCCGAGCGTCAGAAAATTGCCTGATTGGCAATTTTAGTGAGGAGCCAGGATTGCAGGGGTGGCCAATTCCGCCATCCTTCAAACAATGCAGTGTTCTTTTCAGGAATTGAGAGTTTTGATAATCTACTGAATAATATTTAAGCCCGGATGGCGGAATTGGTAGACGCGCTGGTCTCAAACACCAGTAGCAGCAATGCTGTGGGGGTTCAATTCCCCCTCCGGGTACAAACTGATGAGAACCCTATGGATTCTCATCAGTTAAGTCCAGCGACAAGATCTTTCCCCACAAGCTTAAATTTATCAGCTTCATCAGGAGCAATAAGGTAAAGGGATGTTCCGGCTTCAAGCCCCTGCTTTACTATAGTGTTTTTGTCATTCATTTCACCAAGAACAACAATCTGCCTGGTTTTATTCTTCTTAAATACATATGCGACGCCGTCGGTTCCAGTATGAATACATTCTGTCGGAATATAAATAACATTTTCATATGAGTTGATGATGATCTTATTATAGGTGGTCATTGCAGGCCTTAACTCACTATTTATGCCATCAACCATTATAAGTACTTCGAACATTTTCACATCAGAATTTCCCAGCACTTCGCCAATATTAGCAACATTTGTTACAGAGCCGGTCCATGATTTTCCGGGCATAGCATCAATGGTCATAATTACTTTCTGACCACTCTTGATTCTATTTACTTCAATTTCGCTCACATATGTCTTGGAGATCATTGATGTAAGGTCAGGAAGAGTTGCAATTACACGGTCAAAAGGATTCACCTGTGACCCGCTTTTCCTTTTGGATCCGTTAAACTCTGTTTTGTAGATAACCATACCGTGCGATGGAGCTTTTACAGTAAACTGAGCCAGAAAGATCTGCAGGTTGTCAACGAGTGCGGTTCCTTCAGAAAGCAGGCGTTTCTTTGTCCTGATATCAGTCAGGGCTCTTGCCTTTCTCAGAGCATAATTCTTAATCTTTTGCTCGAGAGCCCTTTGCTGTTTGTTAAGACTAATTTCAGCCTGTCGTATAGTGGCCGGCGGCTCATATTTTGACTGCTGAAGTGTGATCTCAGCCTCTTCAACTGTAATAATCTGATTTTTTATTGCATCCCTCAGGTTTGTAAGAGTTACTGCTGTATCAAGAACCGCCATTTCGAGGTTTGACTGCAAAGTGTTCAGGTTTTCAACCGCCGTTTTAAGGGTGTTATCATAATCTGTTCTGTCAAGCTGAGCTATATAATCACCCTTATTCACAACAGTTCCTTCGGGTACAATATCGGAGATCTTAAAACTCTGCAAACGCATTCTATCGCCTCCGCGCTGACCCTGACTGCTGGATTGCTGAATCTCAGGACCTAAAATATCTATCGATTTTTCAGCTTCGAGTTCTCCTGAATTAGCTACGGTTATTTCGAAGGTTCCCTGTTTTACTTCTGTATAAACGATGGCTTTGTCTTTCCTTGAAGTAAGCTTGCCAAAGACAATCATTATAATAACAATAACTACTGCTACAATACCAGTGATAATAAGTGTTCTTTTCATTTTACATACGCCTTGTTAAAGTTCAATCTAATTAATAGACAAACGACAGACTGGTTTTATTTCTTTCCTGCAAAGATTAATAAAATAATAAAACCAAAAACATGCTTCTGCTGGTCTCATAAGAGCAAATTGAAATACAATCATCTTTACCGCACTTTTTGTTTTGGATTACATCAGAAAATTAATATATTGGTTGAAATTATATCACGTTTTAATACTTCAGAAATGAAATCATTATTCTCCCTGCTTCTGCTTGCTCTTTTGGCCGCCTACCCTGCCCATGGGAAAAAACTCAGAAGAGGTATGTCCGACTGGTGGTCGACAGTCCTGTTGCCTCTAGTAAGCAAGTACCCGGTAGGATATGTACTGACCTGGAGGCATGCATTCCGTCCAAGGTTCGCCAGCAGCGGGAATCCCAACCAGCCATTTCCGGATGACTTTATGAATTTCTATAAATCACCCGGAACACTGTTTTTAAAGGAGATACAGAAAGAGAATATTTACGGACACAAATAACCAAATTAACCCATTATAATATAAGTTATGAAAACTGAAACCCGTCGCGGATTTATTAAAAAGTCGGCTGTAGTGTCGGCCGGATTGACTGTGGGTGCTCCAGCCTATATAAAAGGTTTCGTTCAGAACAAGCCAAGTGAGATGATCAATGTAGCTGTTGCTGGGATACATGATCGTGGCGGATTCTACGGAGGTACCGGTCATACAGCGAATTTCACCAAAATTAAGAATTCAAGAGTGGTTGCAGTCTGCGACGCTGATGAGAATTTATTTCCCAGGGCAGTATCAGATATAGTGTCTCTTGGAGGACAAAAGCCGAAAACGGTGGTTGATTTCCGGAAGCTGCTCGATGATAAGGATATTGATGTTATCTCCATAGCCACACCTGACTACTGGCACAGCCTGATGACAATATGGTCATGCCAGGCAGGAAAGGATGTTTATTGTGAAAAACCGCTGTCATACAACCTTGCTGAAGGCAGAAAAATGGTGCAGGCAGCAAGGAAATACAACAGGATTGTTCAGACCGGAACTCAGTACCGGTCCGACCGGCTATCCCGTAAAAGTGTTCAGCTGCTTATGGATGGCGTGATCGGAGATATTTACATGGGTCGCGGAACAGTTTACCGCCATCGCCCGAGTATTGGCAGGATTGCCGATTCTCCCGTTCCTCCAGGTGTCAACTGGGATCTTTATCGCGGACCAGCTCCAATGATACCGTTCAATACAAACCATTTCCATTATAACTGGCACTGGTACTGGGATACAGCTACCGGTGAGTTCGGGAACAATGGTGTTCATGCGATGGACAGGATAAGGATGGCAATGAAAATCAATGTACATCCTGATAAGATCAGCTGCGCCGGCGGGTTTTACGGATGGGATTCAGACCAGGAGGTGCCTAATCTGCAGACGGCTACCTTTGAATATGACAACGGGAAGATCATGGAACTCGAGGTAAGAAGTCTTTACACCCCCGAGGAAGGAGGTCTTCTTTTCTTTGGGACAAAGGGATATGCTCTTCTTGGAGGAAACAGTTTCCAGACTTTCATGGGTCCGAAAAAAGAGCCTGGATTGAATCTTTCTGCAAAAGATCTGGAGGTAGATACTGTACGTGATGAGTATGAAAAAGCAAAAATCGAATATCATTTTGTGAATTTCCTCGATTGCATAAGGAGCCGTAAATGGCAGGATCTGATGGCTGACGTCAATGAGGGGCATCTGTCGACTTCAATGATGCATCTCGGGAATATAGCCTACCGTACCGGAAGGAAGCTGACTTTCAACGGAGAGAATGAAAGGTTTCTAAATGATGATGAGGCAAATAGCTACCTTACGAGGAAGGAGTACAGGAATCCTTATATATTACCGGAAGAGGTTTAAGTTTAATTACAGTTGGATTTATCATGCCATTGCCCATAAAGCAAACTCAGCAATTCCCCGGCCTGACATCAATGTAGATATATTTTGCATGAGGGTATTTACCGGAGATATCTGATTTGATCTGTTCGGTTGTGGTTTCGATAGCATGACCGAGTGAAAAATCTTCAACATCAACAGAGATCAGCAGCATAAAATTGTTATTTCCTATGTACATCGAGCGTATATTGTTTATATGCTTTATGACTGAATGTTTCCTGACAATTGCCCTTATTTCATTCCTTGCCTCCCGTGGAATGCTTTCCCCCACCATTAGCTTTCTTAACTCATTAGCGAGCAGGAAGGACATGATTATCAGAAGGCTCCCGACAAGAAATGTTCCGACCACGTCAAAAAACGGATTTATTAATGAAAGAAGTGAGGTGATAAGAACGATTGCCAGTCCGGTTAGCGCTGAAAAATCCTCGACAAGAATGACAAACAGATTTGTGTCAGTTGAGTCTTTCAAAGGTTTGACAAATCCTTTGGGCGAGGTCTTTCTGAATTCCTTGAAAGCCACTGAAAACGATTTATACTCAAGCAAAATCGCTGCCGCCAATACAATAAAAATGTACAGGTAATTCTCAATCGGTTCCGGATGCATAAATTTATGTATTGCTTCATAAACTGAAAAACAGCCACCGAGGAAAAATAAGAGAACGGCCACCAGGAATCCCCAGAAATATTCTTCCTTTCCGTATCCCAGAGAATGTACCTCGTCGGCAACCTTTCCTGACCTTTTTCTTCCTATAAGAAGGAATACCTGATTGGTGGTATCAGCCAGGGAATGGATAGCTTCCGCAAGCATTGCCGAGCTTCCCGAGATCACCGATACTACATACTTTATTACAGCAATTGACAAATTTGCAACCAGTGCAAACAAAACAGCCCGCAAAGAGTTACTTTCTTTTTTCATAAGAATGTAATTACAATGTAATTACGTAAATAATTCCTTCCCCATCCAAATATTGCAGCCAAAGTGACCTGAATTGCCAAGGGCATGAGGGATATGTCTGAAACCGGATTTTAAATACATCGAGACTGCTTTTGAAAGCTCAGGAAGCGATTCGAGGTAAAGCCTGCTGTAGCCGAGTTGCTTTGCCGATTCAAAGCATTTCTCCATTAGTGCTCTTCCTATACCTTTACCACGCCATTGCCGCAATAAATAGAACTTTACAAGCTCAGCACATCCGTCAGGAAGGCCGGGTGTCGGGTAAATACCGCATCCTCCTGCCATTACACCGTTTTCGTCAGCAATCCAGTAAACCGATCGCGGAACCCTGAATAATTCATACAAGCTGTCAGTGGTCGGGTCAAAATATACTGTTCCGGGCCGGTCAATCCTAAATTCCCTGAAGACAGTTCTGATAAGGTCCGCCAGTTCTTTATTGTCTTTCAATTCAATATTCCGGTATGTTACTGCGTTAATATACATGCGGGATGTTCCTGATTTGAAATTTTTAAAATTACAAATAAATGCTTCTTTTTATTACTTTTAGATGGTTTAAAAGACAGAATTCTTCATTCGAAATTATGTTTCCATCCTTCAGATCCACAATAAAATTCATTATCATACCGCTAATCTGTTTGTTCTGGTCAGGCAATGAATTGTCAGCCCGCGATTATTATGTCACAGGTAAGGTCACAGATCCCAGCGGTACAATAGTTACTGATGCAAGAATTTCGATGCTGGCAGGGACCACTGAATATTCAGCTAAAACCAAAGCAGATGGCACATATTCGCTCAGGTTATCAAATATTTACGACAACATTTCCGACCTTATCGAAGTTGGAATGCCATATCCCAATCCGTTCACCTATTCGGTAAATATCCCGTTTATAATTAATAGTCAGGGGGATGTGCGCCTGTCAATCTATAATTTCTCCGGTAAGAAAATCATGGATGCTTTTTTTGATTCCATTGTTGCAGGCAGTTACCATATTGTATGGGACGGCTGCAACCAGAACGGGGCGCCCCAGAGAAACGGATTCTATTTTTATGCTATTACGTTCAAAGGTAAAACAGTATCAGGGAAACTCATTAAAGCCTCAGGGTTTTCCTCCTATTCAGCCGGGACAGCAATTGAGCCTGATATGATGCCGCCTGTAGTAATCCCGTTCTCCGGAAAGATCAGGTTCCCAGTAATTACAGCTGTAACACACGATAATTATTATCCGGTAAGACTGACTGATATTTCAATAGCCGCAGATACGATTATCGATTTTGAGCTGACAATGAAGCAGGAAGTTCCGTTCAAAACACTGGGAAGTCATATTGCAATGCATACAGGTTCAGAGTACCAGTCGCTTGTGCTCAAAGGGATCAACCTGGGATCGTCGCCTCCGGGTTATTTTCCAGGTGAAATCGCCTATGCTATTTCTCCCGGTGAGTACGAAAGCTGGATTAAAGCTATGTCTGATGCCGGATTCAACAGTATAAGGATTTATACGCTCCATCCTCCGGTATTTTATGAAAAGCTGGCTAATTATAACCAGAGACACCCTGACAATCCGCTTCTTCTTTTCCAGGGTATCTGGCTTGAAGAGATCGAGGATTATTCAGATCCCGGGGCTTTCGATTTATTGAACCAGGCATCATCATTTACAAAAGAGATAAAAGAGGTGATCAATTGTATCAACGGTAACGGCGATATTGCATACAGGTACGGGAAATCGTATGGCAGGTATCTTTCGGATGTATCACGATGGACTGCCGGCTATATAATAGGAAGGGAAATAAGTCCGCAGGAGGTTGGTACCACCGATAACCTCCACCCGTCATTAACCTCCTATTCAGGAACCTATCTGAGTATAGCCGGAGCAAAAGCTTCAGAGGTGTTTTGCACCCAGATGCTCGAGCAGACTATAAAATACGAAGCCTCAAACTATTCAGTCAGACGTCCTGTAAGCATTTCAAGCTGGCCGACGCTTGATCCTCTGACCCATCCCACCGAAACCTACACTGACGAAGACAAAGCTGATTATGATCTGGAAAAAATAATCCTGAAAAATCCCGAACCAGGTATCTTTGCATCTTACCATGCTTACCCCTATTATCCAAATTTTATTAGTGACCAGCCGTCATACAAGACTTACAATGATCCTGACGGACCCAACAGCTACCTTGGTTATCTCAATGATCTGAGAGCCCACTATTCGTCAATGCCACTTGTAATTGCGGAATTTGGGGTTCCCTCCAGCTGGGGAAGCGCTCACCAGGCATTTAGTAATATGCATCATGGCGGGTATTCGGAGCAGCAGCAGGGGGAGAAAAACATGAGGATGATGCATAACATAATTGATGCAGGATGTGCAGGGGGCTTCATGTTCGCCTGGATGGATGAATGGTTTAAGCCGACATGGATTGTCAGCTATCTTGAAGCGTATGGAATGGTATCGGGTGGCATTACAATCCCTACAAGACAATTATGGCACAATCTTGCATCACCTGAACAGAACTTTGGTCTTATCTCATTTGACCAGGCAGGCATACTTCCATTTACTTCATATCAGACAGACAAACCTTCAGGACCGCTGAAAAAGATAAGCGCTACTAATGATAACAGCTGTTTTTACCTTGAAATAGAAGCTGGCAGGGCGCTTGTCGAGGGAGATACTGTAATGATTGCTTTCGATACTTATCTGGCAAGCTTCGGTGAATCAAGGCTTCCAAACGGCAAGAACCTTGAGAACAGATCTGAGTTCCTTCTCACAATGGTTTTATCGAATGATACAGCTTTATATCATGTGACGGAAGCTTATGATATGAATGGGCTGACACCCAGGTTTGATCTTACAAATCATGCCTCGCAGAAGTTCTACAGCACTGTTACCGACGGAGCTCCCTGGAAACTGATGCACTGGATCAATGATGGTCATACACTGAAAGGACAGGATATCGGCAAATTCCCCATTGAAAATGCATCAGATTTCACTTACGGCAAGCGCACGGCAGCAGCCTGGAGCGGAAGTAAAATCAAGATACGCGTGCCATGGACATTACTTTATTTCCGCGATCCGACCCAGATGAAGGTTATCGACGGGGCCGTATCGTACGATGGAGGATATAATTATGTAATAGCAGCTGCACCCTCCGACGGTATAGCAGTATCGGTTTATTTCGATAAGAAAGTGACATCATCTTTAAGCAGGTACAACTGGCCGTTGTGGATGACAGCTCCCGCGACTAAAGTAAGGGATAAAAAATCACTTGATGTGGTAAGAACAGGCTTATCTTCAATTCCCGGTTTTACAGATTGATCTCTTTTAATCCTCAGTAGTTTTTTTCCGGGGTTTCTTCTTCTTGCTGAAACCCGATCGTTCTGCCGAACCCCATCCTTTCTTTCCACGCAGGGCTTCAAGATTCCCCCTGACGGCAAAATAAGTATGTACAGGATAGAAGAATGGTTCGAACATTGCAATCCCGATGAGTTTCAGAACATCTCTTTTCTTTTTGTACTTGTGGAAAGTTATTTCCTCAAAAAGGATGGCCCATGTTGAAAGACAAACTGCGAAAGAATAAACAAAGATAAAAAGAAGAAGATAAAATGGCCAGTTAAGGGAGTCTCTTATTATAAGATATATAGTATAAATGAACCCGGCAAAAGCAACAAGCGGTGCCATCCATTCAAAGAAGAACCAATAGGGATATCCCAGAGTACCAAGTGTTCCGTAGCTGCTGTTAAAGAACATCTTGCGATGGGTACGCAGCGATTCAATGAGTCCCCGGGTCCAGCGTGTCCTTTGCTTTCTCATTGACTTGAGATCAGAAGGTACCTCGGTCCAGCATAATGGATCAGGTATATATGTGACTTCATACTTCTGATCATGTTCAGCCATATATCGCCGCATTCTCAATACCAGTTCCATATCTTCTCCAACAGTCTTGATGCTGTATCCGCCAGCATTTATAACTGTCTCGCGATCGAAAATACCCATCGCGCCTGATATAAGCATCAGTCCGTCGAGGTGACTCCATGCCATGCGACCAAGCAGGAATGCCCTGGTGTATTCAAGTACCTGGAGACGGGGCAATAACTGGGATGGAATTTTAATTTCCCTGATATGACCGCGTTCAACCTCACAGGAATTCACTATTCTTATTACACCGCCTGTGCCGATAACCTTCTTCTCCTTCTCTTCAAGAAATGGCTTTACAAGCTTGAGTATCGAGTCAGCTTCGATTATTGAATCAGCATCGATCGATACAAAAAGATCGCTATGACAGATATTAATTCCTGCATTAAGCGAATCAGCCTTTCCTCCGTTGTTCTTGTCAATGATGGTCAGCCGGTTGTATGAAGGATTTTTAGATCTGTAGACTCCCCTGATCTTTTCACAGGGTATCCGGTAGTCGAAATAATAATTAACCCTTGTAAGATCATAGGCATCCTTAATAAGCTCAAAAGTATCGTCAGTGGATCCGTCATTTACTATAATCACTTCAAAGTTATTGTAGTAAAGTGACAGAAGGGTCCGGATATTATCTATAATGGTCTTGCTTTCATTAAATGCAGGAGCTATTATAGAAATCTTCGGGCTAAGAGGTGAAAGAACCAGTGAATTGTAATTAATATAACTGTTCTTGCGAAGGTATTTCCTCAATGCAATGGCTGAAAAGATTCCAAGCATCAGGTATGATGCGAAGAGAAACAGGGTCAGATAGAAAATAATATTTCCGAAAATAAATCCCATAGTTGTTAGAATATTCTGCGGTCAAGTACGTGTCTGACAATAATATTGTAGTTCTTGTATTCCGATTTCATAAGTTTCACAAGTGTTTTTACCCCTTCTTCTCCATTGTTTTCAATGGCTTTTGTAGCTTCGATCTGTAGCTGAACATCATCTTCCTTGTCGAGAACAAGCTTAAGGAATCCCATAAGTGACGGATCAGGCATCTTAGCCATCGCTCTTATGATCTCAAGGCAGGTGTTATAATCCTGGCTCTTATACATTCTTTTCATTACCTCGAGCGATGAGTGCATTTCGAGATCGCCTGCAACCTGAACGGCAAGCCGTCTGACCTCAGGAGAGGTGTGTTCGAGAGTATCCCTGACATCGTCTTCGGAGTCTTTCTGCTTAAACTCCCTTATCATTCGCAGTGCGAACATAACAACAGTAGGATTTGTAGCCTTCAGGTATTTTTTGAATTCAGGCACAGGGAGATCATGCTGGATTATAAGTTCATGAAGGGTAATCTGTTCCCAGAGTGAAAAAGGCCGGATAAGCTGGAACAGGAAACTAAATGGGTCTTCATCGGTCAGCCTTACAAGTGCAATCTGGGCTTCCATCCTCAAAATCTCGTTCTTTGAGTTAAGAGCCTTATAAATAGCATCATTTGCATCTTTAATATTCATAAATGCGAGTTCACGGAATCCTTTTATTTTCTTATGCCACCGGTAGTCATTCGCACGATTTATTGATTCCCTGTCGAGGCCAAGGTAAAGGTAGAGACCGCAAAGCTTTTCTTCAGCATCTCCCTTAAGGTTTACGCTCACATCAATCATCTGATCAATGAGAGCCTGCCTTCTGTAAGTATCAGAAGCAATACTGCGGAACCTGTCCGGACTGCTTCCCGTAAACAGGTAGTCAATGATCATTCCCTGGTAGGTTTCTGCGAGGTATTGCTTAAGGTCCTCTTCCTTTTCCATCCTGGTCCTGTTCATTAGAATAACCACAAGCAGGATGAGCATTGTCGTGATCGAAATAAAAATTGTTATGATCAGGGCATTGACCAGTGCAAATGATTTACCAAAATAATTTAGGCGCTTAAGCCATGGGCTCTCGTTGTTCAGCATGAAAAACTTCCGTCGCGGTTCCTCAATAGGTTTTACGGCCGGAGTTGAAGAAACAACCGGAGGGGAAGCTATAATAGTATCTGCAGAAGAAATGATTATGGCAGTGTCTTCATCCGGAACCGGAGTCCTGAATTCGGTAACAGTGTTGTTTAATTTAATTTCAGGTTCAAGATAATTCCTGATCTTCTCCTTATTCAACCTTGTGACCCGGATCTTGAAAAACCCATCTTCCTCGATCATCATGACATCTTTACCAAGAACTCTGGCAACTTTTGCAAACATTATTTCAGCATTTGTCTTAATCCTGAAAGCACCGATCTGTATGGGATATATGTCCTTTGAAAGACTTATCAGGTTATCGAGTCTGTTATTGTTCATTTCCGAGGTTATCAGATTAACGCCGTCGGTAATGTAAATAGGAGAAGGATGGATTGATTCATTAAATGCGTTAACAGCCGGGCCTGCCTGCGTACAAGTGAAAAATAAAAGTGATAATATGATCAGGATCCGGTATTTCATCACTTCATTTTAAGAGCATAAATTAAGTTTATGTTTCCTTCAAACCTGTCTCTTTTGGCCGGACCTTCCGATGCATCATATTCTTCACGGGAATAACCTGCACCCAGACGTACAGAAAATCTGCCCTTAACATTAAAATTATATGCAAGCCTCACACTATTAGCACTCAGCCGATTAATATCTTCCCGGATTCCATATGGTTCATCCGGTGCTGTACCCGTACCAAGGGTCAGCTGAAGGTAATCAAAATCATTGAAATAACGTCGTGCATTCAGATAGAAAGAAGCTCTTGGACCGTCATCTTTGAAGTAAACATAGCATTTACCTGATAACCAGTATTTTCCCAGATATTTTTCAACCGATGCAAGAGCAATAAAAATATTCCTGTCAAAATAATAATAATTAAGTCCGCCTGAAACCGCCCATCCGGCCGGTAAAATCTGCCACAATTCAAATGCCGCCCTGTGTGTCGGGAAAAAGGTACCCGGGCTGTAAGCATAGGCAACATATGCGTAATTTTGATTAGAGAGGCGGGGATATGCTTCTGCTTCAAACTGAAGTTCGGTTGCATAAATGTTTGTTGTTTCATCGGTGATCATATTGCCTATATTCACACCTGCCGATGCAGGGCCCCAACTGAATCTGTGACCTGCGCCAAGACTGAAAACCTGCCAGAACCTCGTATAGGGTTTGGTAAAATAATCGAATGAATAACCTGTGCGAAGATCAGTAGCGACAGCTGTGTTTTCTTTTGACCATAGTGAAATATCCCGTCTGGCCGAAAGGGCATCAGCGTTTTCAGGTTCTGTTTTAAGAAGAGTGTCGATTACAGCTGCAGCCTGTTTAAAATCCTTCTGCCAGGCCAGGATTCGGCCTAGGAGGATGCGTGCATCGCCATACGAAGGAAAGTCATTTACAAGCTTACGGGCATCGACAGCTGCTTCTTGATAATTCCCTTCGAACGCCATGGTTCTGATCCTGAGATACTCGGTTTCGGGGTTGACTATTTCCTGCGATAAAAGCTGTGAAAGGTTCAATATTCCTGGGAAAACAAGCCCAACAAATAGAAGTAATAGAAGTCTGCGCATGATTTACTTGTTGAGAATTGATTTGATCTTGGCAACCAGATCAATAGGATTAAAGGGTTTGACAATATAGTCGCTGATACCAAGTTCACCAGCCTGGCGTTGCATCTGGATATCGCTGAAAGCACTAAGAATAATTACCGGCGTATCTTTTCCCTGATCGGTCCTTACAAACTTAATAAGTTCAAGCCCGCTGCGGTAAGGAAGATGAATATCAACAACCAGAAGGTCATAATCGTTTTTCTGAAGCATCTCAATTCCCACATTCCCGTCATCTGCCACATCAGCCTTATATCCCTCCCTTTCAAGGATAACTGACAGTGTCTTCATTGCCATAGGATTATCTTCGCAAATCAATATCTTCATTATCAGAATCCAAGGTTAAGAAATACTAACATAAATCAATACCGTCAGAACTTCAGCAAATCATACAGTCAAAATTGGCGATTTTTATCAGCCCCGCAAAAGAAAAAGGTAATATTTTGACCTCCTGCATAATTTCGAAGACAAACGTTATAGTTTTAAGTGACCAAAAATTCAGTCTGAGATGCTTTCCCCCCTTTTGTTTGCCTTGCTGCTACACGGAACTCTAATGGATTCCTGATTTATGCAATTTAATTGTAATCGGTTCAACAATAACGAGGCATCCTTTTGGCATTTTAAGCAAATCAGTTTCAATTAACTTATAAAACTCATTTATCACCTCATTATTGTCAATTATCTCGATCATTACCGTAAGTTTCCCGGTCAGTTCCCAGAATCGGGCAGCGCTTATAATGAAAACCAGTAACTCAGCTTGACCAGAAAAATATTATTCGGGAAAACATCCCCCAGATAACCGTATGAATTCCGGAATGAGGCACCGGAGGAACTATTGCTGCCGGTACGGTCGCTTGACCAGACAAAATAAACATAGGATCCCAGGCGATATTCCCATTTGGCAACCAGATTTGAGCGGAACTGATGGAAATTAAAATCGGGATTGCCGACCGAAATGATTGTTGGCAAAGTATCATCGTGATCGGTCAGATAGTATATTCCGTTATTAAGTACCGGATTCTGATATACCTCAAACCGGTCGTTGTAGTTTTTTGCTTCAGGGTATGTTACCCTCTTGAGTTCTGAATAGCTGCCCTTTGAAATGAAAGGACTTCCATAGTACTGAACTGAAAATTCGGGAGTTAGATTAAGATCGACCCTGAAGATAAGACTAAGGGTTTTCTGATCAATTGTCCCCAGAACGTATCTGTTATTATTCAGATAAGTATTCCTTGTTGCCACATATTGAAGCTCATCCTGGTTCTCTTCGTACGATGCGGTCACGCCTAACTTCAGCATGCTGAAAGGACGGATCGAGATCCCGGGTGCAATTGCCCATTGTGAAGCAGAGTTATTTCCGGCTTTCTGATACATATAGGCAACCTGGGCGACATATTTTTTTGAGGCATCGGTTTTCAGTACCCCCATAAATTCCGTAGCGGAAGGCATGCGGATATCATAACCACCCCTCAGTAATCTTGTGTCAATATCCTGAGAATGATAGGCTACTTCTGCACTCAGGCTCCATTGGTTATTGAACATTGTTGACAATGTCAGTTCAGCATCCCATCCCAGTGATGTTCCATTGAAATTCCAGGAATTCCGTTCTACAAAACCGATGTTGAAGGTGCGGAATATCGATACGGGCTTTATTATCAGGTAAGATATTTTGTTCTGGTTCTCAATCTGGTCGGCAGTCCTTAAGTATCCAAGGTCATTCATTTCGAGACCTGGAGTCAGCCAGGATAAAGCAGTGGAATATTTCCAGAATCCCCCTGCACCCTTCCCAACCTCTATTTTTCCGCCCATGCCGCTAAGAGAGGTCCTGTTATTGTCGTAATCGAGATAATCGGCTCCCGGCCGCTGATAAAAGTGTACTGAGGATTCCTGCAGTGCAGTAATTGCTTCCCTGCTTCCCCTGACATAACTTCCAAGTACTTTTGCATTAACAAAAAATTGCTTGTCTTTCCAGTGATGCAAAAGATCGAGTCCTCCGGTGAAGGCATCTTTTGTCATAAAATCAAGCCCTGCATCTTCAATGACACGATTTGTTGAGGTGAACATACCTCCTATGACAGTATTTCCGGCACCATATCCCTGCTGAATGCGTCCAACCATGTAGTTGGTCAGGGGCTCTACTTTTTGACTGGTCTCATTCCCTTCAAGGTCGGTGATCTTTGCATATTCATTTCCTGTAAGACTCTGTATCAGTCCTACCGACAATCCCTTGGATGTAGTTCCGCTGAGCTTGACTGCATCCAGGATAGTGGTCATATCAGGTGCCTTCACGAAATGTTCATCATCATTATACACTGAAAGGGTTGGCGAATGACCTATACGTCTTGAATAAAAAAGGTTCTGCCTGTCAAACTTATAATCAAATATTGTCAACCCCTCCAGGAAAAATGGCCTTTTTTCTTCATAAAAAGTTTCAAAGGCAGTCAGGTTCATCACCGACGGATCTGATTCAACCTGGCCGAAGTCGGGGTTGACAGTCAAATCAACCGTGAAGTTGCTGGATATCCCTATTTTGGCATCGAGCCCTGCATTGCCGCCCCATATCCTGCCGTTTTCCACATATGGATTGCCCGGCTCCTTCTTCATTGTCTTAAGATCGCCAAGCATAAAAGGCATTACTTCAAGGCGCTTTGATTTATTCAAGCCTTTTATTCCATGAATCTCCCCGAAGTTATATAACATCCCCGGTCCGGTGCTTGATTGTTTTTCCCAGTTGCTTTCCTCCTGAAGCCTGTCGATCCATCTCCAGGTGTGCAATCCCCAAACCTGCTCATCCTTGTTGCTGTAACGCAGCTGGCTAAGCGGAACCTCAAGCTCTGCAACCCAGGCTGAATCCTCCAGCCCAACCTTTCCCTTCCAGACTGCATTCCAGTTAAAGTCCCAGTTCTCCGGATTAAAAAGTACAAGATCGACCTTTTGCCCCCAGGCTGTTATTGTAAACTCAAAACCTGTACGGTAATCCCGATAGCTGTCAATGGTAAGGCCCATCATATCACCAACAATTTCATCGCGCACTCCTGCATACCTGTGAATCTTTTCCGGCTCGTTATCGTAAGCACGGAAAGCTACATAAAGGTATTTGCCGTCATACTGAATATTCAGTTCCGTCGGATAAGTGGGTTTTGCCCCTTCAACCGGTTTCCATTGATTATAATCGCCTGCCCAGGTTCCATTTTTCCAGCATTCATCATCAAGCTTTCCGTCTATTACAGGCCTTTCTGTGACAAGTCGGGATGTGACATAAACCGGTTGCTTTAATAGCTGCTCTTTCCTGGGAATAGTGTCCTGCAGGATCGTGCTGTTCCCGGATAATGTGCAGGGGAAACCTGCTGAAAAAGCTAAAAATAAAGTAATAAAGACCGCAAAGTCTTTGCGGCCAGGGTATTTCAGGGTCATATCAGAAAGATGAAAAATAGAATCTTCAAAAATAAGAGAATAACTGATTATTTAAAACATTAAACTACTTGTTGTGAGTTAAAATTCATTAAACCGGATATGCCAGTTTTTTAAAATATGACAAAAATGGAAATTATTGCTAAATTTAAACTGTCTTAGCTCTGACACAGTTACTGGTTGCTGGTTACTTGTTTCCGGTTGGTTGCTCATTATTTGAATAATATGCGATTACATTGGAAAGTGTCCAGGATTAATATATTATGACTATCGGCAATGATGTAAAAGGATTATAAACCTCTTGAGAATCAATTTATTTACCCCATCCCCAAGGTGGGGGGAGGGTAAATTGAATGAAACCATAATTCTAAAAATAACCTTTATGAAGAAACTATCCTCCTTTATCATTCTTTGCTCTGTTGGATTTACCCTGACTGCACAGGATACGCCAGCTGGCGGGCCGCCTCCGGGCGGACAACAGATGCAGCAATCCGCTGATGTTTTCATTCCCCTTGACACAAAAAAAACAAGTCTTATTCTGAGGGTTAACGGCAGAGATGGAAGATTATACCAGTCGTACTACGGCCCGAAGCTTAGCAATACTGACAATCTTAAGCAGACAAGGGATGGAGGTCATCTTGCATATGCGACTTTTGGGACAGATAATCTTTTTGAACCAGCTGTCCGTGCAACCCATAACGATGGGAATCCCTCCCTTGAGCTGAAATTTGTCAATCAGACATTTGAAACTTCGATTGGCGGAAAGAGCGATGTCACACTTAACAAGATCTTTCTGAGGGACCCGGTCTACCCCTTTGAGGTAACGCTTAACATTAAAACCTATGATGATGAGGATGTCATTGAGCAGTGGGTTGAAATAAAGCATACTGAAAAAAAACCTGTCACGATCTTTAATTACGCATCATCAATGCTCCATTTCGATGCTGAAAAATACTGGCTCACACAGTTTCATGGCGACTGGGCCGAAGAGATGAAAATGCAGGAAAGCCAGCTTACAGCCGGTATTAAAATACTTGACACAAAGCTCGGAACACGTGCTCATATGTACCAGACACCTGTCTTCATGTTATCCCTGAATGAAAAGTCGGACGAGAACACAGGTCAGGTAATTGCCGGTACTCTTGGTTGGTCAGGCAATTTCAGGTTCCTTTTTGAAGTGGACGAAAAAGTATCGCTAAGGGTAATTTCAGGAATAAATCCATTTGCTTCCGAGTATTCACTTGACCCCGGAAAAGTATTCAGAACTCCTTCAATGATCTTTACCTACTCTGATCAAGGCAAAGGGCAGGCAAGCCGGAACCTCCACCGCTGGGCAACAAAATTTGGCGTGCTCGATGGAACCGGCTCCCGCATGACCCTTCTTAATAACTGGGAAGCTACCGGATTCAATTTTGATGAAAAGAAGCTTTCAGTTATTCTTGATGACACCAAAAAACTGGGACTCGATGTGTTCCTGCTCGACGACGGCTGGTTCGCGAATAAATATCCAAGAAATAATGACCGTGCAGGTCTGGGTGACTGGCAGGAAAACAAAGCCAAGCTACCAAACGGGCTGGGCTACCTTGTAAAAGAAGCCGATGCTAAAGGTGTTAAATTCGGGATATGGATCGAACCTGAAATGGTTAATCCAAAAAGCGAACTCTACGAGACGCATCCCGAATGGATACTTAAGCTCCCGAACCGGCCTGAGCATTACTTCAGGAATCAGCTGGTTCTTGACCTTACAAATCCAAAAGTTCAGGAATTTGTATATAATGTAGTCGACGGAATGCTTAGCGCTAATCCGGGAATTGCATTTATAAAATGGGATTGCAACAGGATGATGACCAATGCGTATTCGGTTTATCTGAAAGACAAACAATCGCATCTGTATGTTGATTACGTCAACAGTCTTTACGCCGTACTTGAACGCCTTCGCCAGAAATATCCGCATCTGCCGGTAATGCTCTGTTCGGGAGGCGGCGGAAGGGTCGATTACGGGGCACTTAAATATTTTACTGAATTCTGGGCAAGCGATAATACAGATGCTCTCGAAAGAATCTATATCCAGTGGGGCTACTCCTTCTTTTTCCCGGCAATATCAGTATGCAATCATGTAACCTCATGGGGCAAGCAATCACTGAAATTCAGAACGGATGTAGCTATGATGGGTAAAATGGGCTTTGACATCGAGGTTGATAAAATGACCGAAAATGAATTGAAGTTCAGTCAGAATGCTATTGCAACCTATAACAGGGTCAAGGACATAATCTACGCCGGTGATCTTTACAGGCTGATTTCTCCCTATGAAGAGAACCGGGCCGTAATGATGTATGTAAATGATGCAAAGAGCAAAGCAGTACTGTTCGGTTACACCCTGAATTCAAGATATGGGGAGACCTTTAATCTTGTTAAGCTTCAGGGGCTTGATCCAGCCGGAACTTATAAGGTACAGGAGATAAACGTATCCAATGAGGGAAGAAGAGGACCGGGAATGGGTGGTTTCGGAAACTCCCTGAGCGGTAGAACCTATACCGGAGATTTCCTTATGAAGTTTGGGATAAATGTCGGCTCAAACACACCATTAACAAGCGTGGTATATGAGATAACGAAATAACTATTTCCCATCCCATCCTGCCAGTCTTGCCCAGAGCCACCAGACGGCGTAAGCTTTCTGGTTGCCATTTAATGGCTGCGTGTGAGCGGCAGAACATGTGAACCAGTCGACTCCCGGGGTATGGGTATTTTGCCACTCTACGGCCCAGTTCCCCTCACGGATACCGTCGCCATTAGTATCATAGGCACATGCATCATCGGGTTTTTTGCCGCCAAAGTATGTTCCTTCAGGATTATAGCATTCTATATCGGCAAAATCGTAAAGAATCTTCTTATTCTGTGTACAATAGTTTCTGATCTGCTCATTCCTGAGATGAAGATTTCCTGTTAAGCCTGTCCCGTCAAGATGACCGGTCATATAAACGAATTTTACAACCGGGAAATCACGTTCAAGATTATTCATCAGGGTAAGATAGGTGTTGATATCAGCTTCCGAAGCATTTGAAACCTCTCCGCACCATGACCAGATTATAACATTCACATCAGTATTCGCGGCAAGGTAGGTCCTTGTCGCTGAAGCCCAGGATGTCCTGTCGGGGTTTCCGAGGTCGCCGTTCATAGCATAGTCATGAAGGTCGAGAGCACCATCGGTTCCTCCGTTGTTCCATGAAAATGAAGTGCCCTTGAAAGATATAAGTCCGGACATTCCTTCGGTAAGCTGGCTGCCGTGCGATGTATGGCTGTAAGCGATATGAAGATTATCCTTTGCTGCCAGAATCCACTCCGAAGGTATCGATGCAAGTTTTGCACAGGAATGATCAATTAAAAGTCCGTCACCGGCAACAGGTCCCAGATCGCTCTCCTTGTTGCAGCCTGTAATCAGGGCAATAAATACCATGCTGAGAAATATTTTTAAATATCTCATAGTTTGTAATTTAGATTTATTATTTTACTCCTGCTCCTGACTTTCCAAAAGGTATCATCTACAGATTGAAACGAAAAATTTCCGGTAATGTTGCAGTTTGTGCTTCATATACAGGTTGAACCTTTCTTTCTAATTCAGGCAGTTTTCTATAAAAAAAGAAAGCTCCTATTATGCAGCTGACGCCGGCGATGGAGGGGCCTATCAGGCGGGCGCCATTGAACATCATGGAATTCAGGGCAATAGCGTTCCCAAGGTGCTCTTTCTTTTCAACCATCTCAATAACAAATGAATGCCTGGAGGGTACATCAAATGCATTGACACAACCAAGGATAACGCTCAGAACGATTATTTGCCAAATCTGGATCACTCCAGTCAGCGCAAGCACAGCAAGCACCAAAGCCTGAATAAGTGAAATTATCTGGGTTATGAGCAGGACCTTGTACTTGCTGAACCTGTCAGTAACGACTCCGGCAACGTGAGCAAGAAGAAAGGTTGGTATCTGGCCTGCAAAACTGACCAGTCCCAGCAGGAATGCCGATCCGGTTATATGATAGACGAGCCAGGGCAATGCAATGCGCTGCATCCATGTTCCGATGAGTGAAATGCTTTGGCCGGTGAAAAAGAGCCTATAGTTCCTGTATTTCAGCGATCGGAAAATGATTTTAATCCTCGATGAAATACTGATAGTATTTGATTGCTCCCCACCCACTCTTCTATAAAACTTTACTTTTATTTAAATTTCTCGACGAACGAAATTACTTCACCTGAAAAAAGTTCCTTATCCTGGTAAATTAGATTGTGGCCGCTTACAGGAGAAATTACCATTTTTTTCTCCGGGGAACTTATTCTTGCGTAAAAGTCCAAAGCCAGTTCAGGGGGACAAACAAAATCGTATTTACCGAATAAAACCAATGATGGAACTGTAATCCGGTTCAGAGAAGATGAAAATTCTTTTGTTGAGATCTCTTTATTAAAATCCGAATTCTCGGAATAGAATAGATTCACCAGCATAGATGTTATAGGATATCTTCCGCTGATTGAAGTGCCTAATACGACGGGAAAATAATTTATTGTATTAACATCCTCGATATAGTCTTCCGCATGCGATGCATATTTTTCCAACTTATGCGACTCATAGAGAGAAAAATTGCCGGTATGTGAATTACAGTAATTGATTATTTCATTCCACTCTCTTTTATGATGGCTATTCGCGACTTCCTGAATTCCGATCCTAAGCAGCATATTTCTTGTAAGTGTATCATTCAAAGGATAATTATGGCTGCCGTCTACATTGATATAACCTTTAAACAGGTTCTGGTTATCGCCTTTCGTTAAGAATCCCAATGCCACAAGGCCACCAAAGCTATGCGCCAACAGGAAAAGATCTATATCATTACCATATCTTTTTTTTAATACATCAACGACTTTGGTAAGATCATCAATTATCTTATCAAACGTAAAATTGCTCCCATTCAAGGTACCCTGAGAAGCTCCGGAATTTCGCTGATCCCAGTAGACCATGGTATATTTATCTTCAAGGCTTTCGCTTATATAGTCTGTGTTATAAACATATGCGCTTACACCTGGTCCGCCATGAACCAACAAGATAAAAACCTTGCTTGCTGCATTTCCTTCAGCAAGCACACGCATTGATGCACCTTTGTTTTCGACATAGAATGTATCGGAAATATGATCTGACAAGCTGATGTTTTCTTTCTGGCAACCTCCCATAATCAGCATGCTAAATAAAAGGGCTTTAAGCATAGTATCAACCGAAATTGATTTTTTTCTCATATTTAGTTTTCTTTATTTGAAAATAAGGCGGTACTAAGCTTCACCCCGAGCTCAAGAACGGGACGAAAATAAACTGTGCTGTTGTATGGGAACATTGAGATGAGATTCATTTTTGCAAAAACCGAAACCGGTGTTTTTTTCAAAGATGAGAAATCATATCCTATGCCGCCGCCAACTGTAACCATGAAATAGTTGTAACCTGAGTATTTCTTAACTGTAACATTTCCCTCATTATCTACCTTATATGTAGTTCCTCCTAAAAATGTTCGGCTGTATCCGGGTCCTGCGGAAAATTCTGAATAGTAGCCGCTTCTTTTTATTCTGCGTGCAATCCATTCGGTAGTAAGGTATAGATTATCGTGAAATCCGTAGTGATGATACCAGCTTATATTTATTGCCGCCAGCTGCCTTCTTATAATATAATCCGACCCGGATTTTCCTTTCTGACGGGTGAAATCATTTTCTTTAATAATGAACCCGCCACCGATGCTTGCCCCGGGGTATATCAGAGAACCGATGTACGATACTTTTATTTCCGGTTTGGTGCGTAATTCAACAGGC
This sequence comes from Bacteroidales bacterium, assembly GCA_038252165.1. GTDB lineage: Bacteria > Bacteroidota > Bacteroidia > Bacteroidales > VadinHA17 > LD21. The sequence goes on from JBBSAP010000020.1 coordinate 36,109, forward strand.
AATGAGTCGGTTTGCCCCTGGCAAGTAACCGATCCGCTGAATAAAGCACACATTAAAAGTTGCCTGCAGATCATTATTTAAGAAATACTTTGCGTCTTTTGAGGTAAAAGAAATTAATATATAAAATTACTAGTATCCGGTTAAAATGAAGGAGATTCTTCGCTTCGCTCAGAATGACAAGTGTTTAGTGAGCTAGTAGGGAGGAGGGGGGGGGGGGGTGGGTGTTTGAAGAACAAACCCCCCCCCCCCCCAAAAAAAAAAAAATGATATATTATGAAAAAAAAAAGAAACCAGGAAAGAAAAAAAAATTTTTTTATTTTTAGGAGCAGAAAGATATA
>JBBSAP010000021.1:0-35706 GCA_038252165.1 Bacteroidales bacterium
AGCCCAGTAAAGCAATAAAAGAACAGCGGTAACGATCCATAAATAATCACGATTAATTGTCATGCATATCAATGCACCGAGTCCATAAGCAAGGGCAATTCTCTGAAGTACACCCATGATCCGGAGGGTTGTATAATCCCTTCCGAAATATGGAAAGATGTTCAGAAACAGCCCGAGTGCAAAAATTGATGCGGTCCGTCTGGTAATCCTTAAAAATGAGCTCCCGTTAAGTTCGTGACCATATTTTTTAAGTGAGAACCACATTGAAACACCTGCTATAAAAAGAAAAAAGGGAAAAACAAGATCTGTGGGGGTGCATCCGTGCCATTTGGCATGACGGAGAGGGGCATAAACATATTGCCAGCTCCCGGGCGTGTTCACAATGATCATTAACGCTATTGTCAATCCTCTGAATATATCAAGTGAAATCAGCCGGCCAGTATTCTTTTTCATATCAGGGGTACATAAAAAGGCATAAAAATAAGAATATGTGACATAACCCATTATTATATTTACAGTAATTTCAGCTTATTTTATCAAAATTTGGAACGGACCGGTATTTTTAAAACATAACCCAATGAGAAACAGGATTTCAGAATTCATTAAGATGATTTTGCTTATGCAGTTTTTAATCATAACTGCCGGATTACAGGGTCAGCAGGTTGAATCAGGGCTGCAGATGTTGACAAAGAGCAAATTTGAAATACTAAAAGGTAAGAAAGTCGGCCTTATCACTAATCCTACAGGTGTAGACAAGAACCTTCGGTCGTGCGTTGATCTTATATTTAAAGCATCTGGCGTCAGGCTCACCTCCCTTTACGGACCCGAGCATGGAGTAAGGGGGGAATATACTGCCGGAGAGATTATCGGTTCCGCAATCGATCCATCGACGGGTCTCAAAGTATACAGCTTATATGGCAATACAAGAAAACCCACCAAAGAAATGCTTGAGGGGATAGATGTTCTTATTTATGATATACAGGACATAGGGTCACGTTCATATACTTTCATAAGTACGCTCGGACTTGCCATGGAGGCAGCTGCTGAAAACAATATTCCTTTTATTGTTCTCGACAGGCCCAATCCGCTTGGAGGCATACGAATGGAGGGACCTCTTGTGGAAAAGGATTTCATCTCATTTGTAAGTCAGTACCCTATACCTTATATTCATGGTATGACAGTCGGGGAGCTGGCAATGTTCCTGAACGGTGAGGGATTGCTGAAAAATGGCGTGAAATGCAATCTGAAAGTCATCAAAATGAGTGGATGGAAAAGAGATATGTGTTTTGAGGAGACCGGATTGCCATGGGTTCCCTCTTCGCCACATATTCCCCAGGCAGCTACCTGCTACTTTTATCCGGCAACAGGTATAATCGGAGAGCTCTATGTTGCAAGTATCGGGGTTGGTTACACTTTACCATTCCAGACATTTGCCGCAGAATGGATCAATGCTGATTCGCTGGCACAAAACCTTAACGCACTGGGTCTTCCTGGTCTGATTTTCAGACCGGTCCATTACAAGCCGTACTACAGTGTCTCGCAAGGCAAAATGGTTCATGGAGTGCAGATACATTTAACTGATAAAAACAGAGCTCCCCTTTCGATGGTCCAGTTTTATATTCTCCAGGAAGCTCATAAATTATGGCCCGCAAAAGATGTTTTTGCCATGTGTGAAAAACCAAGGCTGGAAATGTTTGATAAGGTCTGTGGAACAGACAAAGTAAGGATAGCGTTCACTAAAAGTTTCAGTGCAGACTCTATTCTGGGCTTATGGAATGGGTCCGTTCCAGCTTTCCGAAAGAGGGTTCAGCGATACTTATTGTACTGAAGCATTATTACTTATCTGACCTCCCCTTCCATACTCCTTTCAAGTTCACTTGCGTGTACGAGAAATTCATCCAGCTTCATTTCCTTATGAAATATCATTCCATGAGTTGCACGGATCTTTGGGCTTTCGTTTTCATAGAAGTAGTCTTTCCCCAGGATAAGCTGAACCCGTTTGAACTGTTCGACCCAGACATGCTGTGAAAGGTCGCTGAACGGTCCGTCGAGCTCATAGCTTGGGAATGAAGCATTGACCTGGCTTATATAGCAGTCCTTGAATGACTTTTCCAATACAGCCATTGAATTAAGTGATACTGGTGTGAATACATTAGTCTCTGACGGATGAAATCTAAACCAGACATTTCTGTAGCCAACAATCCTCAGATTTGACAGGTCCTCTTCCTGCTTCCAGATTCTCAATGCCTGAGCCAATGCTTTCAGCACTTTATAATGAGTATCAGGTCCTGAGCCTTCGGGATCATATGCCATGCTTACAACGGTTGGCCTTACCTGCCTTAGCATTTCCAGAATCGGCTCGACATCACGTTTGGTGTTAGGCTGGGGTGTAAAGATGTCGCCTGTATAAAATCCCAGCCGCAGGTGTTGAATATCCTGGACTTTAACCCCGTAATGAGCCCAGACAAGCTCCTCTTCAAATTCGCGGATCATCCCTTTAAGCTTCTGGATATCAGGAGGATTCTTCTCACCGCTATAGCTGGATTTCAATAATTCAATATTCTTCTCAATCTGGTTAGTCAGCTCCTTCCTGGATTTCAGATTGTATACATCTACCATAACCCGAATTATTCTGTGACAGACTCCCCGCAGCTTTCCTGGTTCATCCTTTGCTGCAATCTTATCGAGGTAATGGCTGACATCCTTATCAAATTTGTACTTGTATCCATTTTCAAAGAAATCGGGATATTCAATCATCTTGACCTTATCCTGTTCAATATGATTCAGAGTTTCCTGCATTAAATTCTGCAGCATATCGTTGGTAACAGCAGTGAAACCTGATGTACAAACAGTAAAGTGGAACCTGTTTGATGCCTCGCGCAGCTGGGGGATAATGCATGGAAATATTCCAAGCATAATATCATCATGATGAGGGCCAGTATGAAGGAAGGTCTGGTTTTGCTCTTTCGCATTTCCCCTTACTATTTTCTGTTTTGTGGCTTCAATTACATCTTTCACCCGGTCCATACTCAGGTTGGGAATGAGACGGCAATATCTATCATTTTTCAGGTCATCTATTTCCAGCTTATGGGCATACTTATCGATCTTCTGACATAGATCAAAAACTGCCTTTTCGGTTTTTTCAAATGTCCATTCTCCTTCCCCGTAGTATTTTTCAATGCTGTCGTGAAGACGCATCCCGGCTCCCTCGGTAAGGTAAAAACGTGCATTTTTCTGTCTCTGTAAGGCTGTTGCGGGGTAGATATTATCCCGAGGATTTTCCAGTGCATTTTTTACAACAGGTGCTTTTGCCTCGCCGGCAGCAAAGATTATCGTCACGCCATCAGGATTGTAAGTAATGGTACCAAGACCAATAGTGATAACGAGCCGGTTCCTGGAAACCTCTATTCCTCCCAGATCACCTGCTGATGCAGCCTGATTCTCAAAGTTAGTTGCTGTAAGCCGTGTTGTTGAGTTATGATCGCTTCCGCGGGTGTTGGAGGCAATAGAACCGTCAGGTCCCATCCCCCCGAGGAAAAATCCAATCCCTCCCATTTCCCTTATCCGGTTCTCATAGTTTGTACACCAGTTGTCAATCCGGAAAATGGAATCCTGCTGTAATCTTTCGAGTTGGGAACCGGCTTCCCTGTTACGGAGGGTCAGGTCAATCCTGTTATCCGGAAATACTTCCGTATAATGTTTATCTTTCGCAAGGATTATTTCTTCGGCATTGATAAGTAAAGCCTTTGATGGATCCAGATTGAATCCCCTGATGTAAAAATTCCTGACATAATCATAAAAACTATTATGCTGCATAGGATCAATCGGATAGAAGTCCTCGATCTGTACGAAGTGCAACCCTTTCAAAGAGGGTTTCTTACTAATCGAGAGTCCGTGATTTTCCATAAGACTCCTGTTTTCTTTCAGATCCCATTCCTTCAATAGTTTATTAGTCCATTTTATAAAATACTCAGGGGTTTTTCCTGTGGGAAGGCTGATCAAACCTTCAGGATTTTCATTCACCCATTCGAGGAATCTGAGTGACGTCAGTAATCCGAGGTCAGGGAAATTCTGAACAACAATGTAAGGGATCTTCGTTGAATAGGCACCTCTTCCTGAGCTTTCGAAAAATGATTGCTCAACCTTTGATAATTCTTTGATTCTCATGTCAGTTTATTTTCTTTCTTTTTTATTCCAAAAGACGGATCTATTTTCAGGAATCTGATAGCAATCAGCCCCGGTATTGAACATAAAATTACATAAATAAAGAAATGCTGGTAGCCAAGAGCCTCCTTCATGGTTCCCGATATCATTCCGGGAAGCATCATCCCCAGTGCCATAAGGGAGGTTCCGATAGCATATTCTGCGGTCTTGTATTTGCTTTCTCCGACATAATGCAGCATATAAAGCATATATGCAGTAAATCCGAAGCCATACCCGAATTGTTCCAGAGCAATTGAAAGATAAATTGTAAGATTGCCAGGCATTGGCTGGGCCTGAGAAAGATAGATATAAACACTTATAGGTAAGTTCATGCAAAGTGCCATAATAAATATAAGCTTCCTAAGCCCTAACTTTGCTGCAGTTATTCCGCCGAGAATACCTCCCATCGTAAGGCATAACATACCTATTGTCCCATAAGCAATACCATATTGGGCAGAAGTAAGACCGATCCCTCCTGCACTCCTTGAATCTACAAGAAAAGGTGTTGCGACCTTTACGAGCTGAGATTCACCAAGCCTGTACAGAAGGAAGAATATCAGTGCCGGAATCACTCCCGGCTTGGTAAAAAATGATACAAAAACTTCCTTATATACGCTCCATCCTATTTTTTCCTTAGTATTTTTTTCATCAGGCCGCGGTAACATTATGCGGTTGTAGATGGCCAGAAGCAGCAGCAGAATGCCAAGGACAGACAGGGAAACCATCCAGCTGAATGCAATATTGCCGGCAGTGACCAGAAATTCAGAAGAGGCTTCACTGGCCAGGTTATGATTTACCTTTACAGAGACGGCAACAGGTTTATTCCAGTTACTGCCTGTAAATTCAAACCTTCCTGTCTGCTTTTTGGAAAGATCAATATCTTTGCTGCCCGATTTTCGCACAACATTCACTACTACTGTTTCATCTTCTTCAGGCGGAGCTGACAGCGCAATATATAATACTGCTGAATCAATTGCCGACTTTCCTTCCTGATAAACAGGGACTTCCAGATTGCGGGGAAAAAGGAGCAGGGCCGGCTCACCTTCCGACTTTGCAATATAGATTTCAGAAGCATCAAACGGTGTGTATTCTTCCGGAGATACCGACCTGGTTTTGAAGGTAACAGGTTCAAGTCCGGTATTTTTCTGTATCGTTCCGGCAAGCACTGGTATAAGTCCGAGGGCAGTTAGCATTGCAAACCTGTAAAATGTTGACCTTATACCTACAAAGAATGCCTGCTTGTGTTGGTCAAGCGCATACATATAAAATCCATCTGCTGCTATATCATGGCTTGCAGAAGAAATAGCAATTACCGCAAATACACCAAGGCTTAAAGGATAAAAGAAAGAGAGGGGCATCATCATGCCAGCGGCGATAAAAGCAGCTCCGAGCATGAGCTGGGTCCAAACAATCCAGTTTCTTTTTGTCGAAACAACATCGATATAAGGGCTCCAGAGAGGCTTGATCGCCCACGGTAGGTATAACAAGCTGGTCCAGAAGGCGAATGATGCAATTGAAATACCCATAGTCTTGTAAATCAGACCAGATGTTATCATTACAATGCTGTAAGGAATGCCCTGGAAAAAGTAAAGAGTAGGGATCCATGCCCAGGGTGAGCGATCTTTATTGGGATTCATATATGGTTATTATAAGATTATTGACATAATGATTTTATGCATGGTACAATTTTTCAAAACTGGCACCCCTGAAGTAATGCAGTAATATCTGACGATATGTATATCCTCTGGCTCCCATCATAGCAGCTCCAATCTGGCATAATCCGACACCATGTCCCCATCCGGCACCGTGAAGGACGAACCTTGTTCCGTCATCAGTGCCAGTCTTTTCGACGAAGAAGCATGAACTGTACAGGTGCGACTTTGACAGCGATTTCCTTATCTCGAGCTCCTTGCCTATTATCATCGTTTTTAAAGTGCCCTCAATTTTCAATTTCGTTATCCTGCCCGAAACGCCTCTCTCAAGCGGAACAAGGTCAGTTATGGTTCCAAAATCTATTCCCATGCGTAGGTTTACAATGTCGCTTAGCTCTTTCTGAGAATAAGTCACTTTCCATCTGAAAAAATCATTTGTCTCCTGGTCATATTCGTTGAGAACCTGGGATAGCACTTTCTGATCGGTAGTGTTGCAGAAAGCTTCAGGACTTCCAAGTATCCACTTCTTAGCTGATTCTTCTTTTGTCAGGTCAGTGTCGAAGCCTTCCTGCGTGACAGGATTATCGATAATACCCTGAAGGTAAGGCTGGCTGACAGGTTCCCATGCATTTTCAAAGAGTTCCGTCATGCCCCCGCAACATTTGTAATAACGGGTGTCGCATATTGAACCTTCATAAGTCAGAACCTCCCCAAATGTTTCCCTGATCACCTTTTCGACAGCCGGCGATGAAGCGCGGGTGATACCCTGGTATCTCTGGCAATGATCGTCTGCACACACATCATAATTCTGGTGGTCTTCCCTATCGTACCATCGTACTATTTCATTTTCATTTATTGTAAAGGCATTGTATTTTTTACCTTCCGCCTTTATCTTATTGCTCTTTTCGATCTGTGCAAGCAGCCAGCTTCGGGATATGACGGCATGGGCTTTTAGAAATTCCTCTGATGATGTTGCACGCATTTCTGAGGATATGACACTTATAAGGTAATCCTCCACTGACAAAATATTGACAGCGGTGATCATGTCATTCGCTGTAATGAGCCTGAGACTTCCCTTAAAAACCTGGTCTTCATTGCGCTGCCAATGAAAATCAACTCCTATGGTTACTGCCTGAAGTGTAAAAGAGGAGTCAGGATCATCAGACGGAACAAGGGAAACCGGTGCTTCAAGGTCATATTTCCGGTCATCATTCCTTAATAATATTTCCCCGCCGGAAAATTCTGCAATCCATTTTCCCGTAAATGAATTGCCACTTTTCATATCCGTAAAGAATGAATTAAGTGTGAAGCAGATTTCCCTGCCGGAAAATATGCCGATCTGAATTTCAGGAACTTTGCCTTTTCCCATTATAGTACTTCATTTAATAAGCCGGCCAGCTCACTTTCTTCAAAACAGACTTGCCGGAATATATCTTCAATATCGCTTTTACTGATCTTGTTAAAATCTTCTTCCAACGGGGTTATAATAACACCTCCGAGGTCCACAGCAGCCGGACTTATGAGGAGCTTATCCCTGCCACTGGCAAAAAACTGAGCCGGCCTGTGCTGTTTTCTGGGGATTATATGAATGATCCATTCACCTGAAGAGTGCATGGCAAGAATGTTGAGCATCGGCTCAGGCCTGTCCGGCTGAATATCTGACAATCTTTCAAATAACCGATCAAAGACCCGGACAATCTTTTCCCTGTCACTCCCCTTAAGAGTAATTATACCACGCAAATAAGAGTCCCATTCCCATATTTCTATCCCTGGTTTTGAGGAATGCAATGCAGTATGTTTCCCATTGCGAAAATCACTTTCGATCGGCATGAAACCATTGTTGCCTGCCTGGAAGTGAAAGTGATCGGGAGCTGAAGCTCCGCATTGCGGTCCATTATAAAAGACTGTATATAAAGGCATTGCTTGAGACAGGGAGAGCATTATATCCAGATTATTCCCGATTCTCTGATCTGTATGAAATTCAGACGGAATTGTAAGGTGTCTTCTGAAAATTGGAAACGGATTGACAAGAATTGTAAGTCTTTTTTCAAAAACGATGCCCCGTTGTTCAGGTGGTCTGTTTTGGCTGCAAAGGAAACATACCCTCTCCCCTATGGATTTAGCATCAACTTTTGCAGCCGACGATCTAATCCTTTCCGGATTGAACTGTACAAGTATTTCAAATGTACCGAAGTCCATCTTCCTGGTCCTTACCTTTTCAAGCTGGATATAATTTAGTTTTGCAAGGTCCCATTCCCGTAGCTGGGAGGAAAAAAGTTCGTTTATTTGGTCTGAGTACATCAATAGTGATTTACTGGTTCGGTTAAAGGTCGTTTAAAAGCCAAAATCCTTAACCGCAAAGATCGCTAAGTCCCGATAGCTATCGGGATTACGCGAAGTTCGCAAAGAGCTTATTAGTTTATCAACTTGGCGTTCTTTGCGATAACTCTGCGTGCTTTGCGGTTAAAAAAAGACTTTTTCAATATTCTCTACATTAATTATTAATTGATATAGTGTTCTTTTGCTTCCTGGCAATCAGCTCCATTGTTCTCAACCTGTCTTTGTACAGATTATGTGCATTGGCTCTTGGGATATCAAGGGCTGCATCGGTATTACCCTCCCATCTGCGGCACAGGTATAATGGTTCGTAAATCCTTCCTATCTGGTAATGACGGCTGATTGCCAGTCCCACTGCATAATCCTCCCCATAGCTCACATTTGGAACCCTGATACTCCTGATAACCGGTGTATAAAATGCCCTTGGGGCACCTAATCCATTAATCCTAAGTGCATTATTCCTGCCATTTTCAGGAGTCCATTCTTTGTGATCAATCAGTCCCGGCGGCAGTTCCTCAAGGTTAAAATTCACCATTTTATAGGATCCCACAACCATGGCGCACTTCTGGCTGTAAAATGCCTGAACTACCCTGCTGATAACATTATCGTCAATGTACAGGTCATCGCTGTCGAGCTGGATGGTGAATTTCCCGCATTTTTCATGAAACACACCTTCATTCCAGCAGCCGCCAATGCCAAGATCAAGGCGTTCAGGAATAATGTGAACCACTCTCTGGTCCGTTTTCGAGAATGAGCTGATCATTTCTGTGGTACCATCAGTGGAATGATTATCGATCACGATCAGGTTGAATTTAAAATTCGTCTTCTGACTTAAGACAGACTTTATTGCATCACTGATTGTTTTTACCCTGTTCTTTACCGGAATGATCACCGAAGCTTCGAATTCAAAATTTTCTTTATCAAAGCTTATCTCCCTGAAATCAGGTTTCAACCATCCGTTAATCCCTTTGAGATGGGAAGTACAGGCTTTTTCCATTTCTATCTGGACCTCCCTGTTCCTGGGGTCAACATAGTCAAACTGTTTTTCACCTGATTTGCGTGTATCGTGTTCTATTTCAGCGTACAGCATTTCAGGAAGATGAACTACCGGATGATCCTTTGATATTTTCAGTCTGAGGTCATACAACCCGGCATATCGGAATTCCTCATCCATAGTTTTGCAGGCAGCTTTGAATGCTGATGTCTTATAAAGAATAACTGATCCGAAATTAAAATCGTCTCTCAGGCTTCCTTCCTGGTAATCTATCACAGGATGAGGCGAGAGCTGGCTATTTTTGTTTTCGAGATAATCCGAATATACAATTCCGGCATTCATATTTTCACATACCTGCATCATTCTGCTCAGTGCAAATTTCCCCAGGTCAAGTGGAAATGTCTTGGAGTAAACAAGAATATATTCAGTGGCAACTGATTCAGCCATCTTTTTCACCGAAACAGTGGACGCGAATCCCTCTGACTTCATATATTTAACTTCAGTATATTGAAGATCCGGAACATGGTCAAAGCCCGTTACAATAACAATATCCGCGATAACACCTGAGTCTTTCAACGATTTTATGGTGCAATCCAGCGACTTCTTATCAGAAAAAAGTAAAAATGATGTAATTTTCTTTTCCATGGTTTATTTTATTTCCCTAAAAATTTCAGAATCTGGCTCATAAGCAGTTCCCTCTGCTTTTCGCTTAATATGGTTTCAAATGGAAATCCCAGAACAACTGTATTGTAGACTCCTTTAAATGCCACTCCGGCCGAAGTATTGTTTTCGGCATACCTGAATGAGCATACAGCCCCTTTGCCCGCCGGTTCAATTGCATCAGGCGCCTCAACCGAATAAATTAAAGGCGAATAGCCAGTATTGAAATTGAATGATCCGTTAAATGCAGGTTTTGCATAATCAGTTGCATAAACTTTGCCATTCCTGACAGCATGACCTGTACGGGGGAAAAAATGAAGTGTTTTTTCAGCAAACTTAATTGCTGCAGAGTCATCCGGAATTAGTAAGTCGGACCCGATATATGCGCCTGAAATAAAAATACCAGATCCTACCTGTGTAACCTCTTCAATTTTTTTCATTAATTCCGGAGTATATATCCGGAAATCGAACCGTGAGGTGTCATTGAAAAACTGAGTGGATTTCTCTTCGCCAAAGATCAGGTCGATGATCTTATAATCTGAGGCCCCGATTGCAGACGAAGTGAAATACTCATCAGATACCGAGAAAAAAGAGTATCCTGCAGCCATTATGGCCCTGCCATGAATATAAGGGTAGTTGAATTCGTTACCCCTGTTAACCTTACCTGCGACATCAGTATATGATGCTCCCCATCCCGGTGAATCATCATCAAGCCATGGATTTTTCCTGTCAAAGTCATACTGGTCGCCAATTGTAATCAAATCATTATGAAATGGAACTCCGCGGTCATCCCACCATGAAGTACCGGCAACATTCCCGGTATCGATCCACGACGGACCTGAGATGCGGTCAAATCCGTTTACAACCAGAACACTGGCTGTGTTGCCGGTTTTAATCCCGACTGACAACTCCTCGGAATCAAAACTTTCCCCTCCGTCATTAAGCGCTGTGACCTTAAATGTATAAATAGAATCATATGATGCCAGTTCTACCTCAGCGAAAGTATTATTTATTATAAAACCATTATCAAATCCATTGTCGCCTGTCCTTGTGAAAATCTTATATTTATCCGGTTTTGCCGATGGTTCATCTTCATCAATTACCGGTTCCCAGGATAATCGGACCTTTTTGCCTGACAATGGCTTAATTGCAAACCCGGTTACAGGTAAAGGCTGAATCGTGTAATCACGGTTTTCGACATAAGCGAGGTATTTCAGAATGCCTTTATAAACCGACCTTGAAACACTGAATCTGAACCTGGGATCGAGATTGTAACGCATATCTGCCAGGTTCTGGTGCGAAAGAAGCTCGAGAAGCATTCCAGGGATGTTTGGCCTCCTGACTTCCGAATATGGCTTGTCCCATAACCCTCTCCTTGTCCATTGGGGTTCAAAATCTCTTCTAATATCTTCCACGATCTGTGTCTGGACTATATCAGAGAGATCCCTGCCTGCCAGCCTTGATATTCCTGAAGGGAATTTACCATTGTCGGCTGAAGAATAAAATATTGCAAGGGTACCGATTATTGAATCACCAGGTGTAACACCGGCATCACTATGAAATGCAAGCGACAGGTCGAGAGGTAATCCAAGTTCCCCGGCCAGATAATTCACCCACAAACCCCTCGACTGGTAATCATCATTGTAATCGTTCCTGTAGTTAGTTGGGGTATATACAAGCGTATCGGGCATACCTGCATACTGCAGCCAGTACCTTGAGGCCTCCAGGAATCTTGGCATTCCGCTCAGCTTCCAGGTGAATTCTGATATACTTTCCTTTCCCTTCTCAATGACAGCTGATATTTTCTCATTCAGCGATTGCTGGTTCTTAACTATTTCAGCAGAGGGTCGACGGGCAACATTACCCATTCCGCCTCCGAATCTGACAGCATCGAGGGCAATAAACCCATTGATATTATCAGCTCCTTTTACAGTAACAGAACCGGTTGATACATTCACGCCGGAATTGAAGTTAAATGTTCCAAGGTATATCCATGTCTCTCCTCCCATTGTCTGATCAACAGTGAATTCCGTTTTGCCTCCGGTATGGGATACAATATACCTGACCTTCTTACTATTGTCCTTAAACAAAGGGTATGATATATAAACAGCATAATCGCCATTCTGAGGAATTTCAGGAATAAAGGTCGCTGAATCGTTAACTATCCGCAAAGATGTTCCGCTTTTAAATGGGTTATAACCAGGGAATAGCGTGTCGGCCAGAAGGAAACCTTTTTGTACTTTCTGAATGTTATTCCCCGAGTGTATGACAAATTCAGAACCCTTCGACGACCTGTCGTTATCTACAATTATTTCGCGGGTCTGGAAATCTCTTTCCCGGGGCAGAAAAACATTCGCCCCGGCGTTCTCGAGCATTTTTGTGAGATAAGGCACAACATAACCCATTATCGAAATATCCTCAACTGTGCCGAACAGTTTTGCCCGCTGCCATTCCCATCTGTCAAGCGCCATTTCAAAATAGTATCCATGACTATGCCAGAGTGCAATAGAATTCCCAAACAGTCCTTTGGAAGGATCATTCCCCTCAGTCTTTCTGACCAATATCCTCTTTTCTGAATGTATAACTGGAAACCTGGATGAGTCAACGGGAAGGTCTTTCCGATAGTAATTCGGAATAAGCTGGTCAAGCGCATAATTGTTTGTAATAACATCGATGCTGTATTTCCGGAATTTTTTCCCAAGCGTTTTTCTGAGGGATTGCATAAAAAGCTTGTAGCTATCCTCTCTTATTGGATAATATGATAAACCAGGTGCAAAAAAGAGGGTTATTGTTTCAGGGTGTTTTCTTACCAGAACGGAATCAAGCTTTGGTTTTGCTAAATGCTGCCATTGCATCAAGGGATTTTTCCAGTTATTAAACCTTTCATTTACTACTTTATTCAGTTTATCAGTATTCTGTGCATTCAGATAATGAAAACTGGTCAGAATCAGACAGGTGGAAAATGATAGATTAAACAGCAGGGTTTTTTTCATGCGGATGTTAATCAGGGTTGAAATATAGTAATATTGATTGAAATTTTATAGTTTTTAGATTGTCATGCTTCGAGTAAATTTTTGCTTATTTTTAAAAAATAATAACTTTTAACCAGGTAATCTTAGTAATATGCTAAAAGATTCTTCGCTTCTCCGCATGCCGGCGGATTCGATCAGATACATCTTATTGGTTATCGTGGTAACGTTAGCTCCCGGGCTTTACGCCCAGGAAATTGATCAACCTTTCCTGAAATTTATGCATCATCCCTGGGTGGATTCCGTATTTTATTCGCTTTCCCGGGAAGAAAAGATCGGGCAGCTGTTATGGATCCATGCTCACCCTGACACGGACATCGGACAGGCTGTCCGGCTGAACGATGCAATTAAGAAAGTTGGTCCGGGAGGAATAATATTTTCTGATGGGGAGTCTGCCCCGCTGGCAGAAATGGTCAATTATTTTCAAAAGATAAGCAAAGTCCCTCTTTTAATGGCTGAAAGCTGTGAATCGGGGCCCGGGATGAAACTAACGGGAATCGAAAGATACCCTGAACCGATTACTCTTGGAGCTGTTCAAAATGACTCATTGTTTTATCAAATGGGTATTAGTGTCGCTAAACAGTTTAAAAGGATTGGTGTTCATGTCAATCTTTTTCCGGAGGACTTAACCGTTATTTCAGGCAGAAAGATCAGGATGTATTTAAATGGCTTGCAGGATAATGGAATTATTTCCATTGCACAGCAGTATCCGATGTCGTTAAGAAACGGCATGGTTATAATAGAGTCTGCTGATGATCCTGAAATTGTCATTAAAGAGATTTCAGACAGTATCAGGAAAGGCTTAATATCTCAGGCCGATATCGATGCAAAATGCCGCAGGGTAATTGCAGCAAAGTATTGGGCCGGACTATCACGGAGTCTCCCCGTAAGAAAAGAGAATCTGCAGGATGAGTTAACACCTGCCGCAACAAAAGCCCTGATAAGGGATCTTTATTCAAACGCCCTTACCGTTCTTAATAACAAAGGGAATATTATTCCTGTTAAGAATATGCAGGATTTCAAAATAGCCGTGCTCGCCATTAACCCTAAAAATAACGCAATCTTCCAGGATAGGATATTAAGCTACATGCCTGCTGATACTTTTTCAATCAATAAAACTGATAATGGAAAGTCAACCCTTTTGTTGAAAAAACTAACAGATTACGACCTTGTGATCACCGGAATTTTTAATACAGGAGAGTATCGGGTTATGAATTCGGGATTAGGACCCGGGTTAAATGATTTTCTTAAAAAACTGACTGAAGAAAACAAAACAATTATTGTATATTTTGGAAAACCGGATGAAACCGGGAAGATTGATATTCCTGATAATGCTGATGGGCTTGTTCTTGCCTATGAGGAAAATCATTATACTGAGGACCTGGCTGCTCAGCTGATTTTTGGAGGCATTGGAGCACCAGGAACTCTTCCGGTTACTGTAAATAATAAATGGCAACAAGGTTTTGGAATTGCCACTCCCGGGAATTTCAGGCTTCAGTACGGTTTTCCTGAAAATGCAGGATTGTCATCTGAGAGTCTGAACAGGAAAATCGACTCCATAGCAAATATCGGATTAAAGGCTAAAGCATATCCTGGTTGTGAAATAATGGTTGCCAGGAAAGGGATTGTCGTCTTTCATAAGACATTTGGCTACCATACTTATGATGAAAGAATTCCGGTAAGAAAAGATGATCTTTTTGATCTGGCCTCGGTAACAAAAGTCTCATCAACCCTTGCCGGGCTGATGCTGCTTAATTCGGAGGGGAAGTTTTCAGTTGAAAGGAAGCTTGGCGATTACCTGCCTTATTTCAGGAAAACGAACAAGGGAGGTCTTCTTATGAAAGATCTGCTGACTCATCAGGCAGGACTCAGGGACTGGATACCATTCTGGAAGGAGACCGTCAGGACTAATTCTTCATTTAAAAGGAATATCTTCAGACATGAATACTCTCAAAAGTATCCGCTCAAGGTGGCAAATGACCTATATATAAATAAGAATTACAGGAAGAAGATATTCAGGGAGATCAAAAAGAGTCCCCTTGGTGAGAAAAAATATGTCTATTCAGATCTTACCTTCATTATTTCGACCGACATAATTGACAATCTCACAGGGGAAAAGTGGTACGATTTTGTAACAAGGAATATCTATCACAAGCTTGGGGCATATGACGTATGTTTCAATCCGTACCTTAAATATCCGCTTCAAAGAATAGTCCCGACCGAGTACGATTCGCTTTTCAGAAGACAACTTCTCCATGGAACAGTTCACGATGAAGGGGCGGCAATGCTGGGCGGGATATCAGGACATGCAGGTCTGTTTGCAACTGCAAACGACCTCATGAAGCTGATGGAGCTTTATCGCAGGATGGGGGAATACGGAGGAGAACAGATCATTAACAGGGATATTCTTGAGGAGTACACACGGGTGCAATTCCCTGAAAACAATAACAGAAGAGGACTTGGATTTGACAAGCCTTCCCTTAACAATAATGAACTTAGCCCTGTTGATGCATACCCTGCAAAGAGCGCCACACCTCAGAGCTTCGGTCATTCTGGTTACACGGGCACATTTGTCTGGATTGATCCAGTATATGAAATAACCTATGTCTTCTTTTCAAACAGGGTCAATCCGACACGAAATAATAATCTATTGTCAGAACTAAATATCAGATCAGGTATTTTGCAGGCAATTTACGATTCCATAAAAGACGAAAGACTCACGACACAAGGCTCAAAATAAAAAACCCTATGTCCTGTGTCGTGCCTCGTGTGTCATGTGTCGAGAGTCGTGCGTCGTGCGTCGTTTGGAATAATTTGTATAGTTTGATAATGCTTTTCAATCCAAAATCATCCTGAATTGTTTTTACGGATCTTAACCAATTCATTAACTAATAATATTACAGCAATTATAACTACTGCCATATATGCAAGAATACCGGCTATTGCTCTCATTTAAGTGTTTTTACTTTTAGGGATTCTACTCAATGACAATGGGACAGAATCAGTTTTAATCTTACTTTCATTTAACATTCTGTTTTCATTTTTCATAAATAGGTTCTGAAACAGAAAATTGCTTTTGTGCATATAAAAAGCAGTTGCCTTATTAGCTATTTTGACAACTGCTTTTTCTGAAGAACAAAGTATTAATTATTAAGTATTAAACAAGGTATTGCACATTTTTCTATATCAAATCATAAGTGTCAGACTAAATGCATGGGATTCTGAGCGAAACGAAGTGAAGCGAAGAATCTCATACTAATTTTGAATATTATCCGGTTAATAATGATATGAAATAAGGTTTAACTATCATGACTGTTTGTATTACCTAACCGGGGAATACAAACATCTTAAGAATTACCAATCCTGCAAATATTGCCAGCCAGAAAAGAAAAATCTTTAATCCATTTGACAATTTGGGAAGTTTCATGACAAAAAGAATGTATTGATGTTACTCTTACAAAATTACTGATGATTTTTTTTGTTCTGATTAGAATCTAATTAGAAGATTATTAGAAAATCTTTAGCCTGACTAATTATTATGACTATCGGCAATTACGTGAAAAGGATAATTAGTTTTGATTGTCGCAGATATTTCAATTTGAAGTTTTACCCCACCAGTCGGGATGAACAAGAATCTGGATTCTATCTCCTGCTTTACTTGATTCCAGTTTTTTCAATATTCCTGCAAACCCCCCGGGGTCATTCCATTTCCCTCCTGATTCAGAAAAATAGGAATCAAAATTAATTGAATATGCTTCATACTTAAATCCATAATTTTTCAGGCTGTACTTTCCTATCGGATACTTCTTGTACTGGTATTGGATAGAATCACTTTTTGCAAAATCTGAGAAAATCTGATAATTAGGCACAGTTTTTTTGGCAATCAGAGAACCATGTGATGAGGTTCCATATATCTTTATTTTAAGTGATTTGTAAAATGCCAATTCCTCCTTATTAAATAGATATGGATTAATTCCATGATCAATCATTATTGAAATCAAGTCATTATGAATGCCAATTTCAGCGCCTGTTTTTTGAATTTCCTTAAATAAATATTCAATGCCAGTTGTCCGGACCATTTTAGAGTTTTTAAATTCACCATAGTACTCTGCCGTTGCCAGGAAATAATACGTAGAGCGTATTCCATATGCCTTTTCAATCTGTGCCATCTCTAAAGCCTTAAAAGGATTAAGATCCACATCGTGTCTAAGCCCTACAACAACTTTAGTATCATCAAAGGTTTTTCGCATCTCATTAAGAGGAAGGACAATAAATTTTTCTTCAGATAGCATGTTGAGCAAATCAGCATATCGAGCCCATGTAAAAACGGCATAATAATCGTATTTATCTCTTATGGTTCTTTCAATTCCTGAATAGAGAACTGGTTCCTTAAAAAAAGTAAAATCTTTTTCAGAAAATGAACTCAGAAGAACAACTATGATAAAACTGCAATATCCCGTTAGTTTCTTTACTAATGAGCGGTTCATGCTAAAGCGTTAATTCATAAGTAATAATGGATAAAAAAAATGCCCGTCAAATTACGGGCATTTGAACAAAGTATAAAAAAACAATGAAAAAAATGTTTATCTGAGCATAAGCCGGCAATTCCCAATATTGTTGCCATCACTAAGTATTTGTATCTTGTATTCACCTTTCGACAATTTCTCTTTGGGAGTATAATTTAAAACAACCTGACGAGACTGTTCAAATTCACCTGTTACTGATGATAAGCTTGCAGTTAATTGTTTAGCATCTATTGGAATGTACCATGATATTGCTTTGTCATCAGAATTAATTGTCGTACCGGCAGGGGTAACTATTTTGAAACTTATTGCTTCAGTCAGGCTTTGAGGAACTTCAAAAGCCATATTGAGCTTTTTTGCCCGTGAAGCACAAATCACAACCTTTTCCGTTTTCTTACCTCTTGTTGCAGTAACCAGAAAGTTGTCAGTATTGTGTAATTGTGTATTTTCAAGTTGAGCAGTAAGGTTATTTTTCTCTTTTTCCAGTGAGTTAATGGCATTTTCAATGTCTTTTTGCTGAGTCATTAATCTGTCACGTTCTGATTTCAATTGAGTGAATTCCTTTTCAAGTTCCGCATTTGTATTTTTTAAATCTGCCAATTCCATTTTATTTGCACGAAGCGACCTGTTTTCGAATGAGAGAGCATTAATTTTTTTCGCGTTTTCAGTCATTTTATTATTAGATTCCGAAAGCAATTCAGCATTGGCATCGCTCTGTTGCTTCAATACAGAAAACTCTGATTTTAGTTTTTCCAGATTACCTTCAAGTTTTACTTTTTCAAATAAACGTGTTTCGGAAGTGTTTTTCTCATTTCTCAGATTTTTCTTACTCTTTACATTAATTCCAATTGCAAGAATTAAAAAGAGAATCAGAAGAGCAATAGTTACTGATCCTATAGTAGTGATTGTTTTTTGGCTCATATATATCATCTTTAATTAGTAAGCTAGTCATTCAAGACCAGGTTGTATAACAAGCATTAAATTAAGTAATTAACACAAGTCATTCTATTAAGAAACCTTTGAACTATAAGTAAAACCACCATGATAATGATTGATGCACATACAATCACCAAATCAATAATGTCAGGAAATCCATCTGAGGATATCTGACTTTTCAAAGGAAATAGCAATTTTGCTTATTAGTTCTTCAGCAAATCTATGATGATTCTCCACGTTATTGATTAGAAATTGATTAGAAGATAATTAGAAACTTCTAAAATTAACAATTCTTAACATGCATATTGTAAATTTGTAAAAATTGAATAATCAGGATGGGGGAAATTAACATATTAATTGTTGAAGATGAACAAAGGCTTGCTGATATTTTAAAAAAGCAATTGGAAGAATCTGGATTCAATGCTGAAATAGCCTATGATGGGTATATAGGGAAACAATTGGTTGAAAAAAATAAGTATAATCTTGTCATCTTAGACATTAATCTACCATTAATTAATGGCTATGATTTATGT
Source organism: Bacteroidales bacterium (assembly GCA_038252165.1). GTDB lineage: Bacteria > Bacteroidota > Bacteroidia > Bacteroidales > VadinHA17 > LD21. Next base: position 18,868 of record JBBSAP010000021.1, read on the forward strand.
AAAGAGATCCGAAAAACAAATGCTAATATTCCTATCATAATGCTTACAGCCTTTGGAACACCCGATAATAAAATAGCAGGATTCGATGTAGGCGCAGATGACTACATGGTAAAACCTTTTGATTTCAGGGAATTATTGGCACGATTGAATGTATTTTTAAGACGTTCAGATTCCAATTTCATTCTTCCGGAAAAAATAGGACTTGCCGACCTTGAAATGGATTTGAAGACTAAAACGGTTACCCGGGCTAACAAGAAAATTGAATTAACTGCAAAAGAATCATTATTATTAGAAACTTTTTTAAAGAACAAAGATAAATTACTGACCCGTGAATTTATAATTGAACAGGTCTGGGGCATTGATTTCGACCCAAATACCAATATTATTGATGTATATGTTAATTATTTAAGAAAGAAAATTGATAGAGATTTTGAACTGAAACTAATCCATACCAAATTTGGTTTTGGATTTTATTGCAGTGATAAAGAAATATAATACATGAACATCAAATTAAGATTGTCAATTCAATTCACCCTCATTGTCACTGGAATATTATTGTTTTTTTCGGTACTTGTATACTACTTTTCATATTCGAGTCAACTCGGCAAATTCAGACAAAATCTTCTTGATAGTGCAAAAAACACGGCTACTTTACTAATTAATGTTGTCGAAGTAGATTCATCATTATTAAAGAAAATACAACAATCGACCATTTCGTGGGAACAAGAAGAATTGGCATTAACTGATTCTGTTTTTAATCTGATATATGAAAACAATATCCAATATCTTTCAGAAATCGAAACTCTGGTAAATCATGCTGTTGGTGATTTAGACTATTTTTCCATTGCAGATAAGGATGGTGTATTCTACAAGCATATCTATGACAACCACCCATATTACGTATATGCTATGGCTTTCGATAATTCCCGTATCGAAAACTTATCAGAACTTCGGAAAATCTTATTCTGGAGTATTCTTTTCAGTGTCTGGTTATCTGTTCTGTTCTCATATTTTTTTGCGAAGAGGGCTATCAAACCAATTTCACAGATTATAAAAAGCGTTAAAGAAATTAATTCGTTAAAACTCAGTAACCGGCTCAACGAAGGAAAAAGAAAAGATGAGTTGGAACAGTTGGCAATAACATTCAATGAAATGCTTTCTGATTTGGAAATTGCATTTAAGAATCAGGAAGATTTTGTATCAAACGCATCTCATGAATTGCGCACACCTCTAACTGTAATGATGGGTGAAAGCGACTATATATTAAGCCATGAAAGAAAAAAGGAAGACTATTTCAACCACATATCAAGAATAGTCACCGACCTTAAAGGAATAAATGAACTCCTTAACAATCTTTTAGAATTAGCACAGGTTAACAGAGATAAAACAATCGTTTTTTCAAAAGTGCGAATTGACGAAGTTATTTTTAATTCCATTTATCAGGTAAAAACCAAGTATCAGGGACGTAAAATAGTTCCTAAAATAATCTATCCTGAAAACGAAAATGACCTGCTTATAAATGGCAATGCTGGTTTGCTTACAATTGCTTTTAAAAATCTTCTTGATAATGCATGCAAGTTTTCAAATGATGATATATTTATAGAGTTTGTAATTACTGATAATCATATAACTATCATTGTTTCAGATAGTGGTATCGGAATACCATCTGACGAACTGGAAAACATTTACAAGCCATTTAGAAGAGCATCCAATGTAAAATATATTGGAGGATTTGGAATCGGTCTTTCTTTAGTTGCTAAAATAATAGAACTTCATAAAGCAGTCATAGATGTCAGGAGCAATGTGAATGAAGGCGCTCGCTTTGATATAGCTTTCAGACGGTTTAAGGAATGAATCTTAAATATCGCCAGGCTCAGAACTAAATCCTGATTCTTTTAAAATCAAAGTTTAAAAATATAACTGTTGCAGGTCTGGAAGCACTTTCTTACAACCTAAATTAGCAAAATCCCCCTGCTACAACCAGGCATAACAGGAGGATTTTTATTTAAAAATAGTATTTGTGCCCAGAACAAGACTCGAACTTGCACACCCTTGCGAGCACCAGCCCCTCAAGCTGGCGTGTCTACCAATTTCACCATCTGGGCGAACTCAAGATAAAAGATAAAAGATAAAAGATAAAAGTAAAAAGATAAAAGCAGTTTATCAGACTTTTGTCTTGTGACTTTTGTCTTGTGTCTTCCTCTGTGCCCAGAACAGGACTCGAACCTGCACATCATTGCTGACACTAGTCCCTGAAACTAGCGCGTCTACCAATTTCGCCATCTGGGCGGCATTACATTAGCGGGCACAAAAATAAGAAAAAAATTAAAAACAACTAATTGTATATTATATAATATGCACTATCTGTTGCTCTTACTTTTACCGGAGAGCTGAGGTTTTCACCAAGAACAGTGCTTAGAATACCTTCATTCCGGCCTTCAATTCCCATTGAAGTTTTACCCCGAAGGGAAGTAAAACCGGCATTAACCCTGACTCCATAAATATCAGTCTGATGATAGTTCTCGTAAAAAGATGGATCATTTCTCTTCAGCAGGAAATGATCATTATGTCTGCGCCAATAACCCACTCCTGATAGTTTAATTTTATCTTTTGTACTGAATCCAAAGCTGCCAAAACCCGTGGCAGTTTCTTTGTACCGTTCGGGAAATGACGGCGAATAGAAATCATTTGCACCAAATGCTTTCAGGTTCAATCCTGCCTGCCAATAGATATTTATATCCTATTCGTTTATTCCTCATTGGTAATAAAGGTGATTAATTTTATATTCTGTATTTTCGGTAAATCCTTCCGAAATATTGCGGGACAAGTTTACATTATTGTAAAGTTTTCCTTTTGCCAGGCCGGCTGAAGCATAAGAATGATATAAACCATGCTGCCCGTAATTAATACCGGCTGAAATATGATTAGTATTTTTCTTTGTGATTATGTTGATCACTCCTTTATAAGCATTAGCTCCATATATGCGGGCTCCGCTGCCATGAAAAATTTCAACACGTTCGATTGAAGAAAGTTCAACGGGAAGATCAAGATTGAAATGTCCGGTTTGCGGATCGGTAATATTAATACCATTTAGAAGAATCATCACCTCATCAAAAGTATCACCGCGAAATTGAATATCAGCCTGAATTCCATGCACATTGCGCTGCCGGATATCAATGCTTGCAGCATATTCGGGCAAATCCTGAATTGTTGATGCCGGTGATGAATCTATTTCTTCGCGGGAGATAATTGTTACTTTTCTTGCCAGTTGGCTATAGACCGCTGGTGTCTTCTGTCCAATAATTTCCACCTCACCGAGTTCTATATTCCTGGTTGCAGAAATAGTATCCTTAACCTGTGCAAAAGAATTAACCGGATTTACCAGAGCTATAATGAATAGTATAATAAATAATCGGGTCATTTGAATTTAGCTGATTTCAGTTCAGTGATTTGAAAAAAATTGCAGTAGCTTCTTCTATTGAATTACTCATTTGAAGTGTTCTCATGAAAGCGCTTCCCACAATGGCCCCCTGGCAATAGCTGTGCACCTGTTCCAATGTTTCGCGGTTATGTATACCGAATCCAACCATTGTTGGATTTTTTAACTTCATGGAAGCAATTCTTTTAAAATAGCTAAGTTGGTTATCGCCGAAAGTCCGTGTTTTTCCTGTAGTTGAAGCAGAACTTACCATATATATAAAACCTGTGCTCAGATCATCTATTTGCCTGATCCTCTGGTGGGATGTATCAGGTGTTATGAGAATAATGTTTTTTAATTTATATGCAAGAACGATTTCCATGTAATGTCTTTCATACTCCCGGAGAGGCAAATCCGGAATAATCAACCCATCGATGCCTACTTCTGCCGCATTCTGACAAAAACGGGTGAATCCAAATTGCATAACCGGGTTGATATAACCCATTAATAACAAGGGGATGGAGGTTTTTTTTCTGATATTCTTCAGTTGCAGGAATAAGTTTTCCAGAGTCATTCCGTTAGCAATAGCTGCCTTGCCTGTTTCCTGAATAACCGGTCCGTCAGCCAGAGGATCGGAATAGGGAATTCCAATTTCTATCATGTCAGCCCCATTCTTTTCAAGCAAAAGAATGATTTTCTCCACGCTGTCAAAAGAAGGGTATCCGGCAGTAAAATAAACAGAAAGTATCTTCTCCTTTTTTGTCTGAAACAATTTGTCAATCCGGTTCATATCTTAAGAAATTTATGAATTCATTTTATTCATGTAAGCTTCCATATCCTTATCGCCACGACCGGAAAGACAAACCACTACAATACTTTCAGGTGTAAGAGTAAGCTGTGGCAGCAGTGCTAAGGCATGAGCAGATTCCAGGGCCGGAATAATTCCCTCCATTTGGGTCAGTTCAAATGCAGCATCTAAAGCCTCGGAGTCGTTAATGGCCAAGTATTCAGCGCGTTTAAGATCATCAAGGTAAGCATGAATGGGCCCGACTCCGGGATAATCCAGACCGGCAGAGATAGAATGAGCCTCGCAAACCTGTCCATCGGCTGTCTGGATGAGTTTTGTTTTGCATCCATGGATAATTCCTACAGTTCCTATGCTTAAAGTGGCAGCAGTCAACCCTGATGTGATACCACAGCCTCCTGCTTCCGCGCCTAACAATCGAACAGAAGGTTCATCAATAAAGTTCCAGAAGGCTCCGGCTGCATTGCTTCCTCCTCCAATACAGGCTATTACAACATCAGGATTCTCTCTTCCCTCCTTTTCTAACAGTTGTTGTTTTATCTCAAAACTGATCACCGATTGCAGCCTGGCAACCATATCAGGATAAGGATGAGGGCCAATCACTGAACCAATAAGGTAATGCGTATCATCCGGATGGTTAATCCAGTATCTGATAGCTTCATTCGTAGCATCTTTCAGGGTCTTACTCCCTGATCTTGCCGGAATGACCTCCGCACCCAGCATCTTCATACGCATCACATTTGGGTACTGTCGCTGTATGTCCTTTTCGCCCATGAAAACAGTACACTTCAAGTCCATTAGCGCGCATATTGTTGCTGTTGCAACGCCATGCTGGCCTGCACCTGTTTCAGCTATGATGGTTTTCTTTCCAAGTTTTTTGGCCAGTAATGCCTGACCAACCACATTATTGAGTTTATGTGATCCGGTATGACATAAATCTTCACGCTTCAGGAAAATTTGATACCCATATTTATTGGATATTTTTTTTGCCGGATAAAGAGGAGTGGGTCTGCCTACATAATCGTGCAGAAGCAGTTCATACTCCTTTATAAATTCCGGCGATTGTATAATCTCCAGGTATCTTTCCTGAAGTTCATTAATGTTTTTGTGCATCATTTCCGGAATAAATGCACCGCCAAAGCTACCGTAGTAACCATTTTCATCAATCATGGATATCATGTTTTCTCAATTTTTCTATGAATTTTTTCAATAAGTTAATATCTTTTATTCCCGGCTTTACTTCAAACCTGCTGTTCAGGTCAACAGCAACCAGTCTGCTTGAGTTTATAGATTTTATGTACATTGAATCAGCCGGTGAAATACCGCCACTTAGAATAAAACCTGTATCAAGTGAATAACCGGAAAGGATCCGGTGGTCGAACATTTTTCCTGTACCTCCATACTTTTCCCCCGCGTTGTCAAACAGAAACATCGTGCAAAAAGCCTGATAATCTGACAAGTTTTTGGGAAGTGTTTCTGAAATTGAGAAAGCTTTAATAATTCCAATGCAGGTAGAAAGCTTTCCGCAGTAATCGATACTTTCGTCACCATGAAGTTGAAGCAGATCGAAAACACCACTCTGGGCTGTCTCCAATGCATTTTTAATAGGTTCATTAACTAAAACGCCAACCTTTTGAATTGACGCAGGAATATTTTTTACCAGTTTACTGGTTTCTTCCAGACTCACATATCGAGGCGAACTCTCGTATAGAATAAAGCCCATATACTGTGGTTTAAGCATGGCAACTTCTGTAATATTGGAAGGATCTTTCAGACCACAGATTTTTATCTTAATTTCTCTCATTGTCCGAAATTTTGTTTGGTACTATCTGAAAGGATTCTTAATTTCTTAAGTTCCTTAATAAATGTTTCGCAGGTTTTCCCGGGGTCCGGGGTATTCATAAATAATTCACCTATAAGAAAAGCATTAAAGCCCTCATTTTTGAAGTTTAGGTAATCTGCCGCAGATTTGATTCCACTCTCTGCTACTTTCACTACTTCTGGAGGAAGATGGTGAACCAGCTTGGCAAGATGGTTGAGGTTGACCCTGAATGATGCAAGGTTTCTGCTGTTAATACCGATCAGTTGAGCATCGTAAGGAATTCGGGAAATATTTTTCTTATCATGCACTTCAACCAGTACTTCCATTTCAAGCGATCGGGCAAAGCGATGGAGCTGCTCAAGCCTTGCAGCCTGGTGCAACTCAGTTATTAATAGAACGGCGTCAGCACCTATTGACCGGGCTTCAATTATCTGGTACTCATCCACTATAAAGTCTTTTCGTAAAACGGGACAATCAATATACTTCCGCGCATTCATTAAATCAGCCGATGAACCACCAAAGAATTCGGAGTCTGTAAGAACTGACACAGCAGAAGAACCTGCCTGCAAATACTCAAGACACACTTTCCCGGGCAAAGCAGATTCATTCATAATACCTCTGGAAGGAGATTTACGTTTAAATTCGGCAATGATACCGAACAATTCTTCTCTAAGAAGAGCCTTTCTCAGAGATTTAGGTCGTTTTTGAAAATAAATACTCTTCTCCAACATGTTGGCAGGGTAATGAGATTTGCATTCTTCCACTTCCCGGTACTTATAAGCAACAATCTGGTCCAGAATAGTCATTAGACAATAGTTATCATTTTGAAATAAACAATATGAAAGTGCCTGGAGTTTGAAGTGCCTAAAGTTTACATTTTTACTGTATTATTTTTCTCATTTCAACTTTAAGTAATCCACACTTTAGCTCACTTTAAGTACTTTTTATTATTGCATGTTAATTAATTCTTTAAACAAGCTGAAAGCCTTTCCCGAGATTATAGTTTCATGAGCTATAATCAGACAATCATCCAGCGTTTTTGATGCATCAATACAATTTATGGCCAGAGAAGAATTTGCTAAAACCACAGAATGCTGTTCTGGCGTAGCCTGATTCTCCAATATCGATGTAAATATTTTTGCTGCAACTTCAATAGTATCTCCTCCTGTAATACTTTGTGGACTAACTCTTTTCAAACCTTTTTCTTCGAAGTTAACAAGTGTTTCACCTTTATCGGTAAAGAGCTTTACTGGCGAGGTTAAGGAAACTTCATCGTGACCATCGAGTGAATACAGCACTATATACTTCTTATTTTCCGCCTGAAGAAAGTAGGAATATACCCTGCCTACCTCTGAACTGTATACTCCTGAAAGTTGATACCCGGGATTTGCCGGATTTACAAGAGGTCCGAGCATATTGAAGAAAGTTTTTATTCCCAGCTGTTTCCTGACAGGTCCCACCACCTTTAGAGCAGGATGAAACAAGGGTGCATGAAGAAAACAGATACCTGTTTTAGTAAGTTCCTTCTGAAGCTTATCTTCTTCTTTTGAAAAACGGTAACCAAGGTATTCCATTACATTCGATGAACCACTGACAGATGTAGCGCCATAGTTTCCATGCTTTATCACGGGATAACCGGCTGCAGCGACAACAAACGAAGATACCGTAGATATATTGAATGTATTTTTCCCGTCACCTCCTGTTCCGCAGAGGTCAATACCATACCCGTCATTCAGGTTAACGCGAATAGCAAGGTCAATCAGGGCCTGACGGAAACCACGCAACTCTTCAATGGAAATAGTTCTGATAATAAAGGCGGTCAGAATAGATGCAATTTGTGCTTCATTCACCTCATTGTGTGCAATACCATACATGAGTGACCGTGATTCTTCGAATGTCAGCTTTTGACATTCGATCAGCTTTATTAATAATTGTTTCATTCAGTTTTTATATTTATTTTTAAGCGCATCCTTTTTATAATAATATCAATAGTGTAGGCAGGTATTTTATTTAAACATCTTCAACCAATTCGAGATGATGTTAATACCCAGAGGAGTTAAAACTGATTCCGGATGAAACTGAACACTGCAAATATCGAATTCTTTATGACTCAATGCCATGATTTGTCCGTCATTATCAAGGGCTTCAATTTTCAGGCATTGTGGAAGAGTATCCCTCTCAACTATCCAGGAGTGGTACCTTCCAGCCTCGATAGCATCTGGCAGCCCTTCGAAAAGATAATGTTTGGGTTGGCTAAAGAAAACCTGTGTAGCAACACCATGATAAACAGTACTCATATTTAGTAATGTCCCCCCAAATACTTCAGCTATAGCTTGTTGTCCCAGACAAACGCCAAATATTCTTTTGGCAGATTTGTACCTGTCAATCAAGGGTTTGAGTAAACCCGATTCAGAAGGTAACCCTGGACCTGGGGAAAGAATTATTCCATCATAGGGGTCTACCTCACCGAGTGGAATTTCGTCATTCAGAAAAACATCTACCTGATGGTTTCCTATGCTTTGCACATACTGTACAAGATTATAGGTAAACGAGTCGTAGTTATCGAAAACTAGTATTTTTGCCATATTCTTAAAATTTAACATATGATACTGCCCGCTTTAAAGCCAAGCGTAGTGCATCTAATTTATTGTTCACTTCCTTTAGTTCCCCATCTTCCGTAGAATTGATTACGATCCCGGCACCGGCCTGAAAACTAAGAGTTCCTTCCCTGCTGAAGAAGGAACGAATTATAATTGCCTGGTTAAGGGAACCATTCAATCCAATATAACCAATAGCCCCTCCATAATAGCCACGGGATGATGCTTCCAACCTGTTGATAAGTTCGATTGCTTTGTGTTTTGGAGCTCCTGAAAGGGTTCCGGCCGGGAAGGTTTTGGCAAAAACAGTAAATGGTGTCACGGTATCATTAAGTTCACCGCTTACAGTGGATACCAGGTGCCAGAGATGAGAAAATGCCTGGACTTCTTTGTATATATCAACCTTCACATTGGTGCAACTGCGGCTGAGGTCGTTACGGGCAAGATCAACAAGCATGACATGCTCGGAATTTTCTTTTGGATTCTCCAATAACTCCCGGGCTGACTTAAAATCAGCCCGGGCATCACCAGTCCGACGGATAGTGCCGGCTATCGGATTAATAATAGCCTTACCGTTTTCGACTTTTAGCTGTGCTTCGGGTGATGAGCCAAATATCTTATAAGCAATATAGTCGAAGTAAAACAGGTAGGGCGATGGATTTACTGAACGTAAGGCTCTGTAAACATTAAACTCATCGCCAGTGAATCGTTGTTGGTATCGGCGCGACACAACCAGTTGAAAAACGTCCCCCAGCGCACAATGCTTTACAGCAACTGCTACCATTTTTTTGAATGAGGAATCACTTATTAAGCTTTGCTCGGATCCCTCCAGCTTAAACGGATAGCTTGTAAAATTGTGATTGGCTAACAGCGAAAGAATTTTATCACCTTCACACAGGGGAAGTTCATCGTTGTAGTATTCAGTAACGGTGAGCGTTTCGTTAAAATGATTGAAAGTAAGAACTACTTTAAAAAAATCGTATTTAAGAAAAGGAACCTCCCTCTCCTTAATTACCTTTTTAACAATAGTTATATCGTACTTTTCAAAAAGCAATGCAGTATCGAATGAAGTAAATCCAAACAAACCGTGTGCCCCCGTCAATTTTTCGGTTTCACCTGTTACTTCAACAGATTCTAAAAAGTTATTAACCTGATCCATAACATTAAGGAGAGTGGTTTTTTTCTCTTTGTCGCCGGGGAAATATGTCCTCAGCTTATCTTCCATCACCTCGATGCCCAGGACAGGATTAAGGCATATATAGGAAAAGGCGTTTGTCCGCGAGCTGTAGTCGGTACATTCCAGTAGAAGAGAACCAGGGTATATATCCCTTAGTCTGAGATATATTCCAACCGGAGTAAGAGTATCAGCCGGTAACTCCTTGGTATTAAATTGTAACTTGTATCTGTTTTGCATATTAAAGTCAAAGTTTTTCAAAGTCATTATTAGTATTTTCCTGTTTTTGTTTTTATTAAAGTATTGCAAAAAAGAAGGGAGCCCGCTGTGTTTAGCGGGCTCCCTTCTTTTATTTCGATTCAGAAAATTAATCTATTTCATTCAGTCAGGATACATTGCTTAACACAATAACAAATTTTGCTGTGCCACCACCAGGACTGAGTCTGCGATAAATTATTCATCTGTCTGTACATTTCTAACCAAGACAAATATATTCATTATTTCTTAAAACACAAATTTGTTTATCAAATAAGAGGAAAATTGAATAATCACATCCGCAAATATATTTGCATTAGTGAGTATAGTTTGAGAACTTTGATATCGAATGTCACGGGGTTTCTCTCTAATATGAACTTTATTCAAGTATCTTTTAAAATGGTTAAAAGTATCTGTTATGAACAATAAGTATAAAAAAATAACAGAAGAGATTCTGGAACTTGCCGGAGTGAAAATTAACGGCAGTAATACCTGGGATATCCGGATTCATAATGATGAGTTTTACAGAAGAGCAATTACGGAAGGTGAATTAGGCATTGGCGAATCTTATATGGACTGCTGGTGGGATGCTGAAAAAGTTGACGAATTGATTTACAAAATTTTGAGAACACATCTTGACGAAAAAATACGACAAAAGTTATCGATTCTTCTCAGACTTTTTAAAGCAGGACTTTTTAATCAGCAATCAAAACGGAGAGCATTCATTATTGGTAAAAAGCATTATGATTTGGGGAATGAGCTTTTTCAGAATATGCTTGATAAACGAATGAATTACAGTTGTGCATATTGGAAGGATGCCGACAACTTGGATAAAGCTCAGGAAAACAAACTCGAATTAATTTGCCGTAAACTTTATCTCAAATCTGGAATGCGCGTACTCGATATTGGCTGCGGTTGGGGTGCTTTTGGAATATATGCTGCAGAGAAATACAATGTTGAAGTTATCGGAATTACTGTCTCAAAAGAACAGTTAGAGCTTGGAAGAGAATTAGGCAGAGGCCTTCAGGTTGAGATCCGGCTGATGGATTACCGCGATGTTAATGAAAAGTATGACAGAATAGTAAGCGTTGGAATGATCGAACACGTAGGTTATAAGAACTACAAAACATTTTTTAAAATTGCAAATAGGTGCTTGAGCGATGATGGTCTGTTTCTTCTTCATACCATTGGAAATAATAAATCCGTAAAAGCAAATGATCTGTGGACAGATAAATATATTTTCCCAAACGGCATGCTTCCTTCAGTGGCTCAACTTGGCAAAGCAATAGAAAATTTTTTCGTGATGGAAGACTGGCACAACTTCGGACCAGATTACGATAAGACTCTTATGGCGTGGTATGAAAACTTTGATAAGAATTGGGACAAAATAAAGAATAATTATTCCGATTGTTTTTATAGAATGTGGAAATACTTTCTGCTCTCAGCTGCCGGGTCATTCAGATCAAGAAGACGTAATCAATTATGGCAGATAGTTCTATCTAAAAATGGAATACCCGGAGGTTATCAATCAATCCGGTGAAGGATTTCAAAATCCAGTCTGAGAGAACTATTCATTCCAGAATAAACCGGGTATCAATTTTCAGTGTTTTAAAATATGATATGCTTTTTATAATTGACTATAAAATTATACAATGGATATGAACCTTGCCTGGTTCAGGTTTTATGAGGAGTTGAATGAATTTAATTTAATACATTTCTCTTAAATGAACCTGTGAAATGTCAAATAACATGAATTTTCATTCTCATTTTATGTTTATTAACTCCTTTTACCAAGTTGGTATTAATAATGGTCTACCTTTACAGGAAATTATGATATGGATTTAATGAAGGGACTAAGAATCGGTAATCTGTCAATAGCTGTTCCGATAATTCAGGGTGGAATGGGAGTAGGCATTTCGCTTTCGGGCCTGGCTGCTGCAGTTGCAAATGAAGGCGGAGTTGGGGTTATTTCAAGCGCAGGGCTCGGATTGTTATACAGGGAGTTATCAGAAAATTATCTTGAAGCAAGCATACTAGGGCTTAAGGAAGAGATACGCAAGGCCAGGGAAAAAACATTAGGTGTGATTGGAGTGAATGTAATGGTGGCTATAACAAATTTTGCAGATATGATCAGGACTTCCATTTCCGAAAAGGTGGATATTATAATTGCAGGTGCAGGACTTCCGCTTAACCTGCCATCCTTTTTAAAGAAGGGGAGTGTTACAAAATTGATTCCAATTGTATCATCTGCAAGGGCAACGAAGATAATATGCGAAAAATGGAAAGCAAATTACGATTATCTTCCTGATGCTGTTATTGTTGAAGGACCAAAGGCCGGTGGTCATCTTGGGTTTAAAGAAGAACAGATAAATGACAATAATTATTCACTTGAAAAACTTGTTCCGGAAATCGTTAATGAGCTGAAGACATTTGAGGATAAGTATGATAAGAGTATTCCGCTTATTGCAGCAGGCGGAATTTATGCAGGCAAAGATATTCATGAAATAATGGAGTTGGGGGTAGCCGGTGTACAGATGGCAACCAGGTTTGTAACAACCAATGAATGTGATGCATCTCTGGCTTTCAAACAATCATACATTGATGCTAAAGAGAAAGACATTGTGATAATAAAAAGTCCGGTTGGTATGCCGGGACGAGCCATTCTCAGCAATTTCCTAACCAAAGTGAAAGAAGGTAAAAAACAACCTAAAAAATGTCCTTTTAAATGTATCAAAACATGTGACATCACCAAAAGTCCTTATTGTATCATTATTGCACTTATAAATGCTTTAAAGGGAAATTTTGAAAATGGCTTTGCCTTTGCCGGATCAAATGCTTTCAGGGCAACCAAAATCTCATCGGTAAAGGAGATATTCCAATCGTTGATAAATGAGTATAAAGTGCAAAAACAGGTTTAATTGAGTACCTAAAACCGGATCAAGCTGAGCAACTGACTTCTCTTATTAATCCGGGATAAAGCGCTCAGTAATACCAGATTGTGCAGTTTAACCTGATTCTATCTCATAAGGAACGAAAATTTGTCAACATTTTTCAAAGCAATACCTGTTCCTCTTACAACTGCCAGCAAAGGATCCGCAGCTACATGGAAAGGTATATTTATTTTATCAGTAAATCTTTTGTCAAGTCCTCTGAGCAGGGCACTACCGCCTGCCAGGTAGATTCCTCGCTGAACAATGTCTGCATAAAGTTCAGGTGGTGTTTGTTCCATAACTGAAATGATTACCGTTTCAATTTTTGAAATGGATTTATCCAGACAATGGGCAATTTCCTGATATGAGATTGGAATTTCAATGAGCATAGCAGTCATAATATCAGGTCCCTTGACATTAAAATCCGAAGGTGGATTTTCCAATTCAGGTAGTGCCGAACCAATACCGATTTTAATCTCTTCAGCGGTTCTTTCACCAATGTTAATATTGTGCTGGTGCCTCATATAAGCCTGGATATCAGATGTGAAACCATCACCTGCAACCCTGAGAGACTGGTTACAAACAATTCCTCCAAGAGCAATAACTGCAATTTCAGTGATTCCTTCACCAATATCGACAACCATGCTTCCATCCGGGGCCTCCACATCGATACCTATTCCTATAGCGGCTGCCATAGGTTCGTAAATCATGTAAACGTTCCTGCCACCAGCGTGTTCTAATAAATCCCTGACAGCTCTTCTTTCCACTTCAGTACATCCTGACGGAATACAGACTACCAATTTCAAAGAGAGAGTAAAGAAGAAGTCCCATTTGTTTATCATTTTTATCATCCCCCGTATCATTTGCCGCGCAGCATCGAAGTCAGCAATTACGCCATCTCTGAAAGGTCTGATCGTTTTAATGTATTCATGTGTTTTACCATACATCTGGTGTGCTTTTTCCCCTATTGCAATCATCTTGCCCGTCATTGCATTAATAGCAACGATGGATGGCTCATTCACTACAATTTTGTCTTTATGAATAATCCTTGTATTTGCTGTGCCCAGGTCAATTGCCAGTTCCTGCTTAAAAGAAAACAATCCCATGTTTTAAATAAGTCCTATATTAATTATTCAAAAATTTAATTAAGGATAATTAAATTTTACAGAAGAAGAGTTATTGGAGGAGTACTTAAGAATATTACTTGTTTGTAATTGAACCTTCCATGAAATTAATCATTATGAAGAGTGAGAAAGCAGCAACTATTAATCTTCTTTATTATTGCTTTTATGAAATAACCTCCCCTAAATTCAAAGAATAGATGCAACTTTTAACGATGATGGAATAATAAAACACTTTTTGTTTTGCTTCCCTTCGTCAAAAAAAGTTTTAAGATGAAGAATTCAACCGTAAAAGTAGAACAAAGGTACATGATTCCCTAATGAAAACAAGGATATAAACAAAAAGAGATAGCCCTTTCTAATGAGAAGGATAAGTTGGTAGTAAGCCGTGAACTAAAACGAAATTGCGATAAACTTCAAAGGATCATCGATGAACGTACCGAACCATGGGGTATCAATGTGATCTCAGTTGAGGTTAAAGATGTTCTGATCCCTTCATCATTGCAGGATGCGATGTCGATGCAGGCCCAGGCGGAAAGAGAACGTCAGGCCAGGGTGATCCTGGGTGATTCTGAACGACAGGTTGCAGAAAAGTTTGGAGAAGCTGCAAAAACATATGCCAACAATCCTACAGCTCTTCATTTGAGGGCAATGAATATGCTTTATGAAGGATTGAAGACGAACTCCACAATAGTAATTGTTCCAAGCTCAGCACTTGATACCATGCAGTTAGGCGGCCTTGCAGGTGTAACAGCATTAACCATGGGATTGAATAAGGAACATGAAAAAAAAGAGAATGATAATAAGTCAGACAAATAGAAATAACACCAATAACCATGGAGGCTTACGTAACAGCATTTTATCCTGCTATGCCCGAATACTGTCATTTATGTTTATAGGATTTTAATAAGAAATGAAACCTGCTGTATGTGATTCTGGATTTGGATATATTACTGTTGAAGGTTCAAAGATCAACCACGACATCATTATTCGACTATCAGGAGAAATAAAAAAACGAAAGAAAAAACTCTCAAAAGCCATTTACGGCACTTCACATATAATTTCCCTGGAAGAGGCAAAATATATTTATCAGCATGGCGTTGAACGGCTGATAATCGGAGCTGGCCAGCAAGGAATGGTGAGTCTTTCGGAAGAAGCGGCAGATTATTTCAAAAAGAAGAAATGCAAGGTAGATCTGCATCCCACTCCAAAAGCAATCGAAAAATGGAATGCTGCCACAGAGGCAGTAATTGGCCTATTCCATATTACGTGTTGAAAAGTTGTATTTAGCTTAAGCATATGCTAAACAAAATCTTTAAGTCCACTGCAAATTCAGGCTATTTGATCTTCTTTTGCCAAAGACCAAGAAAACATTAGGATATTTATCGCCGAATGAATTTTATCTAAATAACTTGATAATCAATAAGTTGCATTTATGGCTTGACTTCAACATTTTATTTAACTATATTTACTAATCAATAAGTTGTTCGAGTAATCCGGAAGGAATTGAATTTAGGGTTTTAAAATAGTGCTGTGTTATGAAATTAACTTTAAATTAAAATGGGAGGGGTCACTATGATTGGAATGAACTTTGTTAGTTTTTTAATTTTACTGGTAATCAGTATTGTAGTATCAGCAGTACTGCATTATGTGCTTAAATTCTATATAAGGCCAGGTGTTGTTTCATTTGTTTCAAAAGTAATCTTTGGCTGGATTGGTGCCTGGTTGGGTTCTCCGGTATTTGGATACTGGTTTGGCGGTTTGGTATATGAAAAAATATATATTATTCCGGCCATTCTTGGTTCTTTTGCATTATTGATAATAATGGTAGATTTAGTACTAACGGTCAAAAGCGCTACAGCAGAAAAAACATAAGCTGCTAAGTAATTAAAACTTTCACATAACACTGCACTTTTTTATTAGCGATAGATGTCATAATTCAGTTGCGATTTTACTGGTTATCATAATCAAAATATGTATAAATCTTAATCTCAAAGGCCTATTGTTTGCAAAATCCGATTTGAGAGAGCAACTCATTCTGAAATAAACTGAGCATTAGTTTTCAATGGTTTATTATATCATAAGCTATTGTATAATTGACTATTATATAGCACGATACTCTTTTCTCAATATGCTCAAATATATCCCGAAATGATTGCTCTGCAATTCTGGAATTTGCATTTAATGCGTTTGAAAAAGAAGTCTACAAACAACGTTGTGAAATTATACAGCATGAAAAGCAGATATAAAATTGTTTTATATGTAAATTAATCTTGAGAAGCAAATAGAGCATCTTGGAGCTTTTTTCTAAAAAACGGTACAACCATGAAAAGCAAATACGAATGTCATAAAAATATTACAACAATGAGCGAGAAAATATTCAACACCAGATACGGTCAAATTACCGTTACCGTAGTATGTGACAAGACCGTTACTGTAGTACACAACCAGCTGGAATTTCAAATTCCACATACAATGTCTGCTGACGCTTTACTTAAATGGAAAGTGACAAACCGGCAGTTATTAGAGCAGCTCCGGAAGGATGAAAGAATTAATTAACTAATGTTTCGCAGATAATATAAATGGTTGATAAATAGTAGAATAAGTTAATAAAAGGAGCATGATAAATTTGTTAATTCACTAATATTCAATATATTAGTGTTGAACAAAAAACAAAATAACATGCTCCCAAACAAAGGTATAAATAAGATATCAGA
>JBBSAP010000022.1:0-35215 GCA_038252165.1 Bacteroidales bacterium
CATGCCATGACCGCAGAAGGAGAATGTCGAGGAAAAAATAAAAGATTTTTCTCATAAAGAGAGGACCTGAAAAAAACCGGCCCACTGTTTTTTTGATAGGGTCGTACTGCATCTGATTCAGGACTTTAGCAGTTTGTCGATTTTTTCAATATAATCAAGGCTGTCGTCGATGAAAAAGGCTATTTCGGGTACTATCCTTAGTTGACTTCTTACCGTCTGACCCATCTCAAATCTTATTTTCGGAGAATGTTCCTGTATGGCCTTAAGGACAGCATCCTGCCCGTCGGAAGGGTAGATGCTTAAATATATTCTGGCAAAGGAAAGATCCGGACTGATTCTTACTTTTGTCACTGATACCATTTTCCCATGGGCCA
Organism: Bacteroidales bacterium; assembly: GCA_038252165.1. Lineage (GTDB taxonomy): Bacteria > Bacteroidota > Bacteroidia > Bacteroidales > VadinHA17 > LD21. Next base: position 375 of record JBBSAP010000022.1, read on the forward strand.
GCTCACTGCCCTTCCTCAGAAAGATGTCGGCCATCTCTTTCTGTACAAGTCTTGATACTTTTTTCTGTCGCGTTGATTCCATGGCCTTTTGTATTGTGAACAGGCAAAGGTACGATTTTCGGAAAAAGAATTAATTTTGCGGTGACTTTTATTAAGGATAACAATGGAAACTGTAGTTAGCGGAATAAGATCGACGGGGAACCTTCATCTTGGGAATTATTATGGGGCGATCATAAACTTCCTGAAAATGCAGAAAGAGAACAAGTGCTTTTTCTTTATTGCCGATTATCATGCCCTTACAACACATCCAAAGCCGGATGACCTTCATGGGAACATAAAACAGGTTCTCGCCGAGTATCTTGCCTGCGGAATAGATCCTGAAATTGCCACGGTTTTTATCCAGAGCGACGTTCCGGAGGTATCTGAATTGTACCTTCTTCTGAATATGAATGCCTATGTGGGTGAACTTGAGAGGACTGCATCATTTAAGGAGAAGGTAAGAAAACATCCTGATAATATCAACGCCGGACTTCTCACTTATCCGGTTCTGATGGCTGCCGACATCATTATCCATAAGGCCAGTAAGGTACCGGTGGGGAAAGATCAGGAACAGCATCTTGAGATGACACGAAGGTTCGCCAGGAGGTTTAACATGATTTATAACGTAAATTACTTTCCCGAGCCTGACGCTTATAATTTCGGGCATGAGCTTACAAAGATCCCGGGACTCGACGGCACTGGTAAAATGGGGAAAAGCGAGGGGAACGGGATTTTTCTGTCGGATACTCCCCAGATGATAAGAAAAAAAGTGATGAGTGCTGTGACGGATGCCGGACCTACTGAACCCGGGCAGGAAATGTCGGAACCGATCAGGAATCTCTTTACTATTATGAATGTTGTTTCAGACCCGTCGGTTGTTAAATATTTCACAGATAAGCATGCCTCGTGCGAAATTCGTTACGGGGATCTTAAAAAGCAACTTGCAGAAGATATTATAAAAGCCACTGCTCCGGTCAGGGAAAGGATTGATAATTTACTTGCCGATGACAAATACCTTGCAAGAGTTGTCAGAGAGGGTAGTGAAAAGGCAAGGGAAAGCGCATCGAAGACCGTGAGGGAGGTCCGTGAAATAATCGGATACAGATCATTCTGATAAAAAATAAAAGCCAGGCTTTTGACCTGGCTGACCTTGAAGATTCAAGTATATTTTGAGATTGCCTGTGTAACAAAGTAATTTCAAAATCCGTGCCAAACTCTCTCCTGCGGATCAAATAATAATCCTTGCCGAGACGATGAAATTCCTCCCTGGTGCTGCAATACCTGATGAGTATGGCCTGTACCTTTGATCGAGGATGTTTTCGACACCTCCGTTTATAATGAATCTTTCAGCAATTGTATAGGAAAGCTTGAAATTCAGGGTGAACCAGCCGGGAGACCATGGATTGCCGTTATTATCTGCTGCATAGAGGTAAGGTTTTTCAATTTCTGAAGGAGGCATTTTGCTGAATCGCTTTGCCCCGTTATAATTTGAATAGAGATCAGCCCTGAACACCGGATAATCGGCAAGCAGGTGAAAGGCTCCGAATACAGGTGCTGCATGCCTTAATGGTGTACCGTCATTTTCCTTCCCTTCAGTTATATTAAGGGATGATTTAAGCAATATATGACCTGTCATTTTGACCTGTAAGCTGAAATGAACTCCGTAGGAACGTGCCGATCCGGCATTTGTGACAGCCTCAACCTTACTTAACTGGTTATTGTATATTATAAAAGCCTGGCCAGTGAACAGAAAATCATGACGGATCATCGCGTTGGTTAGCCAGGTGTGAAATCCAGTGATCTCAAGCCCTGAACCCGGTGGCGGCATTGAGGTTCACCTGTAAATTATTCTTAAGTCTGACGACTAATCCGGCTGATCCGGTTAGAGCTGAATTTTTTATTGAAATGTCGGTAAACGGGAAATTATAAAATGAATTGTCAGCAATTGTTGAGGAGAGTCCGGCATAGTTATACCTTAACCCGGTAATTATTGAAACTGCATCCGACAAGTTATTTTTGTAACCTGAATAAAATGAAAATGTTGAGTACCTGTTGCTACCGTTAGGATACCTCGAACCAGCCGGAACTGCTGACCCTGTTAGAATATTTTTCTTTTGTGCTTCAGAAGTTATGTTGTTCCTGACAAATTCAAGTCCATAATAAAGAAGCTGGTTCTCTCTTTTAATGTACTTATCGAAATCGATGTTGACGGAATATATATCTACTTTCTCAAACTGTTCATTCAATGATATATTTCCAAGGCTTCTGTCGTGACGGCTTTCACGGTAATTCTGATATGCCGCAATCAGCTTTACCTTATCATAAAGCTTATTCTTTCCTGAAAAATTCAGCTGAAGACTGTTCATCGCCCATATCTGCGGGCCATAATACCATTGACCATATCGTAGTTTTCCCGATTTGTACTGGATAAGCCTGTCATATCGGGGCACATCGGATAATCCTGAATAATGACTGGAATAAAGCAGGTCAATATTATCGGAAATCCTGTATCTGAATTTATTCAGGAGATTCAGCTGCCTGTATCCTGAAAATTTCTGAACTCTCGGATCGCTGTTCAGAAAAACAGAATCAATGCCATTGATTCTCTGAACGAACTCCTTCCGCAGGTAACTGTCGTTTTTGACGGAACCCATTTTAAGATCTCCGTAGTCTGACCAGGTGATGCCGGAAAAGAATGCTGTCCTTTTTCCACCAAGGTTAAAATCGAGATGAGATGTTTTCTCACTGTTCGCAGATGAATACCGGGAATAGGCATCAGCTTTGACATAAATCTTCTTTCCGGTCGAAAACAATGCATTTTTTGTATGGAAGTCCATTACCCCGCCAATTGCATCACTCCCATAAACCGTTGCACCAGGGCCGAATATTATTTCGGTTGATTCGAGCAGTGCGGGATCGAGCGAGATTACATTCTGAATATTGCCTTCCCTGTAAATGGCATTGTTCATCCTGACGCCATCGACCACTATCAATATCCGGTTGGTGGCAAATCCCCGTATCATGGGACTGCCACCGCCGAGCTGGCTCTTCTGGATGAAGATTTCGTTGGAAATACCAAGCAGATCAGCTGTTGTCTGGGGATTCTGAAGCTGTGTCTCCTGCCTTGTTACAATTGAAATCCTGTTCGGGACCTCATTCCTGTTCTGTTCCCACTTGTTGGCAGAAACCACAAACTCTTCAAATGCAAAAATCTTTTTATTAAGCCTGATTTGAAAACCTTTCTTTTTGATCTCATCATAGCTAAGACAAACTCTTTCATATGTAAAATGCTGAAAGCAGACTGCGGATTCTTTTTCAAACCAGGAGATGTCAGCTTTTCCCGACCTGTTTGTATAGGTGAACCTTGTAGCCGGCTCATTCAGCACAGCTACATCGGAAATGGGGTTTGAATCCTCATTATCAACCACAGTGACAATCTGGGAGAAACTTCCGGTGCATAATATAAAAGCCAGGAATGCTGATAAAAAAATGGATTTCATCGGGGACGGCTAAACTGATTATAAAAATACATTAATAACCGGATTATATTCAAAATTAGTATGAGCTCACCGAAGGTAATCTCATACATTTAGGCGGACACTATTGAAAAAAATAGATAAATAATTCAGTTAAGTAAAACTGAGATAAATGATTTCAAAAGTGTTGTAACCACCCCCTCATTCCACTTGATCCTTTAATTACTTGTCATTCAGAGCGAAGCGAAGAATATCATACATTTAACCGGACACTATTATAAACATTTCGTCCCTACGGGACTTACACGTTTCTGTTCTGGATTATTGCTATAAACATCTCGTCCCTACGGGACAGGTTCGGGCGGTAATTTTATTATTAGCCGCATAGCGGCTGAATATTAATAGCAGATAGTACATTAATTATTGTTTTGAGCCCCGTAGGGGCGGAATAATAGTGGGCGGAATAATAGGTGGCCGGATAATCGCAGTCCACGCAAAGAGAAAACAGAATATGTCCTTCCATCGGGTTTTTTGGTGACATATTATTCTTAATTTTGAGAATCAAAATAATATTGATTTAAGGTGTCCAAAAGTATTGCAATTTTTTCCCTGGTTGTTCTCCTGTCAGCTGTCGTTTTAGTTGGGTATTTTCATCATCAGAGCAGGAAGAACCTGTTTACTGATCCTTATAAAGTTGTCGGTCCGGATGCCTGTATTGTCATAGAAACTATTGATTTCCGCAATCTTGTCAACTCAGTTACTACCGGCAAGGGTCTTTTTTCAGAGATCACGAATGTCAAAGAGCTTACCACCTTCAGCACAAAGCTGAAATTCATTGCTGACCAGATAAATAAATCAGGATTCAAAAAGATCCTGCAGGAAGGAACCGCAATTATTTCTTTTCATCCCACCAAAAACGGGGAGTTGACACCTTTTCTTTCAAAAACCATTCCCGCAGAAACAGGATACAGGCAACTGAAGGAAGCCCTTCAGACATCGGGGATAAGGGAGATGGTGGAACAAAAGACAGCAGGCAAGCGGGTTATAGGGCTTCCATATAACATGGGCGGACAGAAAGACACCGTCTTTATCATGATAAATTCCGGATTATTGATCTGCAGTACATCAGCTGATCTTATAAAAAAATCTGTGCTTCAGGATGTTCCCGGTACAGATATACGAAATGCTGCCGGATTTTCAAGGATACTTCTTTCCTCAGGGAAAAATGAGGACAAAATATTTGTGGTTTTCGCAAATCTTAAAAACACAGCCCGAAAGATATTTTCACAGGGAGTATTATCGCCGGCAGACAAGATTGCAAAGCTTGGAGGGAGCGCCGGTGGGGATATCTTTCTGGATGAAGGTGGCGTTTCTATAAGCGGGTACAGTGAAAGCAGTGAGCCGTCAGAAATACTGTTTCGGTTTAAAGCTGTCCAATCTGTTGAATTTAAGACCTATAAGATCCTTCCATCAGCAACTGCCATGTTTGAGTCTATGGTATTTTTACCGCAGGAAAAGACAGAAATCTCAGACTCTGTTTCAGGTCAGATAATTAATCTGGCCGGAAAGCTGAAGCCTTTTCTTGGGGATGAGATAACCCGGGCTTACATTGATATCAGAAATAATCCTGTCAGCCAAAACTCACTGATTATCTATAAATTAAAAAACCGTGTGCAGTGCGAGAATATCTTTCTTGAACATACCGGAGGAGGGTCCGGAATAACTTTTTTCAGGCCTGACGATCAGACAAGAATACCTGTTTACATGACCGGGACTGCCGGCCTGCTTTCAGCTTTGCTGCCGGATTTTGCTCCCGGATTCAATGACTCATGCTGTGCTTTTTACGATAACTTTATGATAACAGGGAATTCATATGTTACAATTTCGAGGCTTTTGTATGATAATTTACTTAACAAAACACTGGCAAACGATTTGCAGTACCACGACTTTGAAAAAATGGTAGCCAGCAGGGCGGGATACCTGTTTTATTGTGTTCCGTCGCACTGCATAGATTATTTTTCAGATTATTTTAACAGGAAAATAGCTGACGGGCTGAGGTCAAACAAAAATTCGCTCAATAAAATTCAATCAATAGGCTTTCAGCTGGCACCCATTAACGGGATGATTTATAACAGCTTATCAGTTAGCTATAAGGATCTGGTCAGAGAAGAGTCGACAACCGAGTGGGAGACCCTTCTTGATACAACCGCCGGGATTAAGCCTTTCTTTTTCACAAATCACAATACAGGGGCAAAGGAGATTTTCATTCAGGACACAAAAAACAATGCCTATCTCATTAATGCAGCAGGACGAGTTTTGTGGAAGGTCCCTCTTAAAGAAAAGATCAACGGATCAGTTTATCAGATAGATTATTACAGGAACGGTAAATACCAGTTGTTGTTCTCAGGCAGAAATAATCTTCACCTTATCGACCGAAACGGGAATTATGTAGAAAGATATCCTGTTCGACTAAGATCGCCTGCAACAAATTCGCTGGCACTTTTTGATTATGAGAACAATAATACATACAGGCTGGTCATTGCAGGGGAGGATAAGCTGGTTTACACATACGACAAATCAGGAAATGTTGTGAAGGGATGGGAGCCATTCAGAACTGCCGGTTTTGTTACAGCGGAAACAGGTTTTTACAAAGTTTCGGGGAAGGACTTTATTGTGGTTGCTGATGAATCATCAGTTTATTTTCTGGATCGTTCAGGCAAGATACGGCTCAGGCTGAAAGATGCTGTTACGAAGGCAAAGGGGTCGACACTCAGGCTGACACCCGGTTCAGAATCGGCTCTTGTATTCACATCACCTGACGGGACTATTCAGAACGTCAGTTTTAACGGCGATGTCAGGAAATTAAGCTTCAGGAAGTTCTCCTCTGACCATTCATTCGATTTTTTTGATGTGGATGGCGATGGCTTTGGAGAATATGTCTTCATTGACGGCGGTATACTGTATCTGTATGATCACAACGGGAAAGAGATGTTTACCAGAGATTTCGGGTCAGGAAAGCTTGGCGGACCAATTAATTTTATCTTTTCATCAGCCAACAGGAAAATAGGGGTTATTGATCCGATCGGGAACCTTATTTACCTTGTTGACAGCAAGGGAAAAATAATGGAGGGATTTCCATTAAGGGGAGCATCAATGTTTTCGATCGGAAAGCTTTCTTCCTCTGATGACTGGAATCTTATCGTTGGCGGGACCGACAGGTTCCTTTATAATTACAAACTGGAAATATCGCAAAAATGAAAAAGTCGCAGCCTCCGGAAATAACAGAAACAGAATAAACAGAATAATCTTAAAATAGCTATGGCATTACTTATCCGATTTATTTTAGTAAGTATCATAATCTATCTCATAATCCGGTCATTTAACAGGTATTTTGAAGAAATGAACAGTGATGCCCGGGAAAGGGAACAGAAGCAGGAAAACACCTCAAAATCAAAAGGAATATCGAAGGAGATAGGAGAATATACTGATTATGAGGAAGTAGATTAAATAATTATCTTAAGGAAGATCTCAATTGTTTTGCCAGGGCATTGGCAAATACAAAATCATTAAGAGTGCTGCAATCGGAATCAAGGATCTCCTTATTGCTCCCTTCCCAGCATTTTATGCCATCGCTTAAAAAGATTATCTTCTCACCGATCTTCATCACGGAATTCATATCATGAGTATTTACAATAGTGGTCATTGAATACTCCTCAGTGAGTTCCTTAATAAGCTCGTCTATTAGTATGGCGGTTATGGGATCGAGGCCCGAATTGGGTTCATCGCAGAACAGAAACTTTGGGTTCAGTGCAATTGCCCTGGCAATTGCCACTCTTTTCTTCATACCGCCCGACAACTCAGAAGGGAGCAGTTTATTTGAGTTGATAATATTTACCCTTTCGAGACAGGAATTAACGCGATCGGTTTTTTCTTCAGAACTCTTTTCTGTGAACATGTCAAGGGGGAACCTTACATTTTGTTCCACGGTGAGTGAATCGAACAATGCGCTCCCCTGAAACAGCATGCCGATCTCCTTTCTTATCTCTTTCTTTCCTTTAAAATCAAGTTTATTGAAAAGTACATCATCAAACCAGATCTCTCCGCTGTCAATGTCATGGAGGCCGACAATGGATTTGAGCAGGACAGTTTTACCCGAACCGCTTCGACCGATTATGAGGTTTGTTTTTCCAGTTTCAAATGAAACAGAGATATCACTCAGAATAGGTTTATCGTTAAACGATTTATCGAGGTTAATTACCCGGATCATGACAGCAGAAGTTGGGTTAGAATAACATTGAAAAGCAGAATAATAATGCTGCTGTGAACTACCGCTTTTGTGCTTGCCTGGCCGACTTCGAGCGATCCGCCCTCGATTTTATAACCATGGTAGGCAGAAACGGTGGCAATTATGAAAGCGAAGAAAAGTGTTTTAATTAAGGCGTATGCTACATAATAAGGGATAAATGCATACTGGATACCATAAATATAATCTTCGGATGTAATAACCCCTGTAGCGGTACCTGCTATCCATCCTCCAACAATCCCGACAGATATGCTTATAAGGGTGAGGAAAGGGTTAAAGACGAGAGTTGCAATTATTTTGGGAAGAATCAGGTATGAAGCTGAGTTGACACCCATAATCTCGAGTGCGTCAATCTGTTCGGTTACCCTCATTGTACCAATTTCTGACGCAATACTTGATCCGACTTTGCCCGCAAGAATCAGAGCTGCTATTGTGGACGAGAACTCGAGAAGTATTGAGTCGCGGCAGCCAAGTCCGATGAGGTAAGTAGGATAAATGGGGTTTTCGGTATTATAAGCAGTTTGCAGGGTAATAACAGCTCCCATAAAAAAGGATATGACTGTAACTATTCCCACAGAATTGAGGCCAAGAAAAACCATCTCATGCATTGTCTGCTTATAATAGACAAATGGCTTTTCAGGTTTGGAAAAAACTTTTTTGAGAAGCAGGAAATAACTGCCAAACTGCTCTAAAAACTTAAACATAGTTTACTTATAACGACAGGTAAAATTACAAATATTTATGGGAATTACGGTACCGGGGTTTTAAATCGGGATTGGTCAAAATAATTATATATTTGCATAACATTTACAAGAAATTCTTAAACGCTTATGGACAACAGGTATGTAATAATCATGGCTGGTGGAGTGGGAAGCCGGTTCTGGCCCATGAGCCGCCGTGAACGGCCAAAGCAGTTCCTTGACATTCTCGGAAATGGAGAAACTTTATTGCAGCAGACCTTCAGAAGGTTCAGCTCGATATGCGTGAAAGAGAATATTTATATTGTCACCAGTGCAGAACATGCAGATATTGTCGCAGAACAACTTGAAATAGATAGGGCCAACATACTTGCAGAGCCTTTCAGGCGCAACACTGCTCCATGTCTTGCATACGGGACATTCAGGATTTTAAAGGAGAATCCCGACGCCGTGATCGCTGTTACACCTGCTGATCATCTCATTATTAAAGAAGATAAATTCGGTGAAGTAATAAAAAAAAGCTTTGAATTTGCGGAAAAGAATAATGCACTCCTGACGCTTGGAATAAAGCCCGACCGGCCTGAAACAGGATACGGATATATTCAGGCTGACCGTAAAAAGAATGTAGCTGCCTTTAATAATCTTATGAAGGTTAAAACATTTACAGAAAAGCCGGATATTGAGCTTGCAAAAGTGTTTCTTGAAAGCGGTGATTTTTACTGGAACTCAGGTATTTTCATCTGGAATATCAAATCGATACTGGGTGCTTTTGAAAAGCACCTTCCTGAAATGTACTCTGCTTTCGAAGAAGGTAAGGATATTTTTGGTACGAAGCAGGAAACAAAATTCATAGGCAAGACTTATGCGGTGTGCCGCAGTATCTCGATCGACTACGGGATAATGGAAAAGGCTGATAACGTGTATGTAATGTGTACGGATATCGGCTGGTCGGATCTCGGGACATGGGGCTCTCTTCATGAGCATTCAAAGGTTGATAAGAAAGGAAACTCAAAGGTGAGAGGCGAAGTATTCTCCTACGACAGCAGGGGTAATATCTTTAACATTGCTCCCGGCAAGATTGCCGTTGTACAGGGTTTAAAGGATTTTATCGTGGTTGATTCCGGGGATGTTCTTTTGATAATGAAGAAGGAAGATGAGCAGAACATAAAAAATTACCTGGAGGATGTGAAAAATGCAACCGGGGAAAAATTCCAATAGATTTCACCCCCTGCCCCCTAAAAGGGGTTCAAACCATAAATAGAATTTATTAAAAGTCCCCTTCAGGGGATTTAGGGGTAATCAATTAAAAAAGGCTGCCGTGGCAGCCTTTTTTATGTCAAAGGTTTAAAATTCCCATAGGTCGTGTTCAAAGTTGAACAGCTCGTTTTTAATACGTTCGGCCTCAAACAGTGTGGATTTACCAACAGTGTACTCATTGATCTGTCTGTCGTCAAATACGTTCGATTCCCCGAAAATTACGCTTCCGAATCTTCTCTGCATAAAGAGATCATCAAATGAGATCCTTTGAGCGTCATTGCTGGCAAGGAAAGCCTCCTGTTTTGCAAGCGCATCCCTGAAGTCGTCATACTTAACCCAGAACAATGGTTTCCTCAGAGCCCGCCCTGCATCATTATCATAACCCATCCAATAGGGCATCATGCCTATAATTCTTACGTCGAGCCTTGACAGCTTCTTATCGAAATACCATTCTTCATAAACAAGAATCTGTTTTACCTCTTCAGGCTTTGCAGGTTCAGTTATTGTTGTATCCTTCGTCTGCCCTTCAGCATTTATCTGAATTGACTGGGTTTTGGTTGTAGCCCCCATTTGTTTGTCGATATCGTCATAGGTTGTCGGCAGATTGGAATCCATTGCTGAAAAAGCCTCCAGGCGTCCTGCGCGGATCTCTTCAAGTATTACGGTGATCAGGCTTTTTCTTCCATCCTGTGTCGTTTTAACCGGATAGTACAAGGGCTGGTTTATCTTTTCCCTCAGGTCGATAAGACGCCAGATTTTCTTTGACCAGATCACATCAGCTTCCCTAAGGAATGGATAGTTGATCTTCTTGTTATCAGTGATTGATTTCTGGTATATATCGCCAAATGACTGTGCATTAGCCATACTGCCGATTGCAAAGACGATAATTCCAAAAAGGAGTTTCTTATTCATTTTAATATAATTTAATAACTAATCTATTTTTAAAATTATAGGGCTGAGGTCCAATGTTCTGCCATCGGGGGCAAGACATTTTATATCCTTTATAAAAAGGTTCTTATTACGTGCAAGTTTGCTAATAAGATCTTTTTGTGCCTGGGTGAGAGCATTAGATGAGCTTTTTTCCTCAAAGTCTCCGCGGCTGTCGGTGTAAAGCACTGTAAAGGAAGTGATCTTATATACAAGGTCAAATTCGAAATCCGGAAGAGATGCATAAACCCCTGTCTGGGCAGCTGCTGTGTTTTTAGCAATGTTTCCTGTGCTTTTTCCGGCAAACTGAGCTATTGGGGCAGGGACAGGTTTAACCCTGAATTCAATCGGAGCATATGTTGTCCCCTTGCTGGATTCATCAGTTACTGATACGATTACCTGCACATTCTGACCGACAGTTGTTGGATTTACTGCCCAGTTACCTCTGAAATTGACTCCTTTGGAGTTCTTAACCTTTTCAGTAGTGACTGTACCGTTAACCACTCTTACCCTTATTTTATCGGGGCTTACCCCGGGAACAGAAACATCGATGGGATTCTTAATACCCTTATACATTACGTTCATTGCTGTCGGAGATACAACCACATTGGGTTCGCCAACAAAGTATGATGATTCAAAAGGGTAATCTACTAATACTCCTGATGGATTTTTAAGTGAAATAACCCCACCCCATTTTCTCGATCCGGTTGAAGAGGCGCGTACCTTGTAAACTCCTTTGCCTGATATATCAACAGGGAGTGCAGACCCATTTACAGTAACAACAGGTTTCTGGGTTGAATCGATGGCAGAGATAAAAACTCTTGCTTCATAATCGCTTCCCTGGGTCACATAGCTTGATACCGGAACAACGTTTGCAACGATCTTGTTCACTTTGAAGGAACCGGCATCAATCTGTGTAAACAGATGATTCAATACCTCTGTCTCTGCGTTCCTGACATCAACCTGCATTTTTGAAAGGATGGTTTCGGCAGCCACCAGGGGAAGGAGCTGGAAGGTAACATTTTCCCACTTGGAAGGTTGTCCGTCAGGATCACGCCCGTCGTCGGTATTAAGACTTTTACGGAGAGCTTCTTCAGCACTGGGACTTTTCCCGTCAAGTGCTGAGATAAGGAATTCACGATAGTCGTTCATCAGAGCTTTCAGAGCACTTGCTTTGCCATTTTCATTGGCTCCGATCAGAATCTGGGAAGGGATATTGTTGTCATCAATTCTCTTTACTTTTTCAATATCTATCACATTTCCCTGAATTGCCTCAGATTCAGTGCCTTCGGCAGTGGTTATTATTTCAACTTTAAGATCCTGGATAAAGTTGGATATTTCGTCGGCACGGCTTTTTACTTCCAGAGCAGTCGTTCTGTATTTCCCTGCTTTCGTGGGGTTTTCTGATGCAGCTTTATCAAATTCCTCGTAAATAATATTATTCTTGATAACGTAGTTTGCCAGTGTGGTAGTCAGACTCTTATCGACTTTTTTAAATGCTTCAACGGCTTCCTTTGATACGTTAAGTGCAAGCATGGCGGTAAGAATCAGGTACATCATACCGATCATCTTTTGCCGTGGTGATAGCCTCTCGTGAGCCATTTTTGGGGTTGTTTAGTTATAAATTAAAATGTCACGCTATTTAACATTCATTGCAGCAAGCATGTTTCCATAAACATTATTCAATGCTGCCAGATTATCGTTGAGTTTTGTGATCTGTTCACGATACTTTTTGGAATCACCTGCTGATTCCGAAAGATCCTTCATCAAGCCCTGGATGTTTTTATGCAGGGATTCAGAATCCTTGATATGATCATCAACTCCTTTTCGCTGAAGTTCATAGACAGTATTAAGAGCCGAAAGGTTCTTATTCAGTGATTCAAGCTGCTGCTGATATGATTTTCCACCTGATTCTATTACTGAAAAAGACTCAGCCATTCTGCCGTAATTCGAATTTGTATCGGTGATTACTTTAGCGGTTGACTGGTAGGTATCTGACAATCTTCCAAGAGCATCATTGGCAGCATGGATAGTGCTGGAGTATTTTGATGAAGCAGCAGAAACGTCGCCCATTGCATTCATATTTGCCGTTGCTTCGCTAAGCTTCTTCATGCCTATTCCAAGCTTCTGAAAGAGGTCAGGGGTTATATCTGATTTCTCGAGCATCTCATCGAATTTTGAGAGTGCAAGAGAACCGCCGCCACCGCCTCCGCCTCCAATTCCTGTTCCACCATACCTGCCACCGCTGATACCTCTGGCTTCTGTTCCGGGCTCTTCCTCGGGGATACCGGCAAGTTCAGGATAAACAAGTGTCCAGTCAACTTCTTCATGAAGGGGTTCGAATGCTGAGAAGAAGAAAATAACTGCTTCTGTGAACAGACCAATTGCGAGCATTAATCCTGCACCATTCCAGTGCTGTATCTTAAATAATGCACCAATGATTACGACAGAAGCACCAATACCATATAATTTGGCCATGAAGTTCTTCCATCCGCTTGATTGTACTATTTCTGCTAGGCTCATATACCTGGTTTTTTTAAAGGTTATATTAATTTTTTATTTATTTACTCCGATATAAGATCTTACATTACGGAATCCGATGTAAGATTTTGTTGAATCCTGATATTCATAATCCCTTGCGCTCGTCTGAAGGAAATAAGCTATATCCTTCCATGAACCACCCCTGATAACTTTGCGTTTAAGAACAGGAGGATCCTGCGGACGTGCATTATATTCATAGTTGGGATTCAGGTCGTGCTGGAAGATATATGCCGATGGGTGATAGGCACAGAGTGTCCATTCAGCAACGTTCCCCGACATATCAAATAAACCATATTCATTGGGTTCGTACGAACCGACTTTGGCGCTGTAGACCGTACCGTCGTCGATATAGTTTCCACGTAAGGGTTTAAAGTTGGCAAGGAAACAGCCCTGGTAATTTCGGGTATAGGGGCCTCCCCAGGGGTACATTGAAAGGTCAAGTCCTCCTCTTGCAGCATATTCCCATTCAGTTTCAAGCGGAAGCCTGTAAGCCTGTACATCGGCAATGCCGTTTTTCCTGAGGGCAGTATTCATATAGTCTGTTCTCCATCTGCTGAACGCAGATGCCTGGGGCCATGAAACGCCCACAACTGGATAGTCGTCAAATGACGGGTGCCAGAAATACAGGTCTGCCTGCGGATCATTGAAGGAATAGGTAAAGTCCCTTATCCAGCAAAGAGTATCAGGATATATATTAATTGTATCATGTCTTATAAAAGATGAACGGTCCTTAACCGGAGCGACATTCCCGTTACGGTCTATTACCTGACCTATATATTTCCAGGTGTTATTTGCATAGTCATTTACATATTTTGCTTTTGCTGCCTGCTGATAATCAACCCAGAAATAAGTATAATTAAGTTTCCGGACATCAACTTGCTTTTTGCCGTTGAACCTCTCTTCCGGAGGATAGTACATCTCTTCAAGGACAGCACCTGTTGTCTCTTCTTTAGGATCAATCTTTTCCTGCCAGTTGATAACCGGAGGTTCGATGGGGTTGCCTTCCTTATCGGTGACAAAGTACTCACGGTCAGGAATCTGTGCCTCGCCAAGCTTTGTTCTCAGAATGGAATCTCTTACATAATATACAAACTGACGATACTTGTTATTTGTTATTTCAGTCTGGTCCATCCAGAATGCCTCAACAGTAACTACCTTCGAGATGCTGTTCTGTGCGAACACTGCATCCTGATCACTTGGTCCCATGGTGAAGCTACCGGCAGGAATGAATGCCATTTCGAAGGGTTCTGGCTCAAAGAAATTTTTTCTCCCAGCGACTCCTGTCAGTTCTCCGTTATCGGAGGACTTACAACCACCTAAGAAGATCATAATTATCAGAGCTGAAAGGATTTCCTTTTTCATAATTCTTTAGAATTTTGTATTGCAAGTAAATTTATTTTTAAAATCATAAAAACCGTATACTTTTGTATCTCATTGGACTCTTGCCCGCACTGAGACTGAAACAATAATTTACCATGAATTCGTGCGACCCGCTTGTGCTCTTTCTGATATCTGAGATCGGGAAATCATAAGCGTATCCGACCCTGATACCATTAAACAATTCTATCCCAACAATTCCGACCAGTGCATCACCGAGTCTGTAAGAAACGCCCCCCCATGCCTTTTTATTGTATCTTAATAAAGAAGTTGCAGAAAATTGTATTGCCTTACCGTCGCTAAGCGCGTAAAGGGAAGGCAGTAACTCCAGTGAAGGGTTTGGCAGCTGAAGAATATACCCGGCTGTTATATAATAATGACGGCTTATATAGGAGACACCTTTTGTGAATTTAATTTTCGGTTGATTGATATGAGTCACTGAAAGGCCGGCATAATATTTATCGGTAGTGTAATAAAAACCCAGACCGGCATCGAAGGTAACCGAACTCTCTTTGCTTTCAGGGATCAGCGGATCACCCGAAGGCGGGGTGAAAATGTCGCCTGATGGTATTATCCATTCAGGATCAAGTGTCATGTTAAACATGCCGGCACTAACTCCTATACCCAGCTTACCCTGCCCGATTTCGGCTATATATGAATATATAAGATTTATGTTTATGTCTTTGTCGAAACCTACAATATCATTTTCGACCATCAGGCCTACCCCGCTGTTTATTTTAAAAGGTGTAACAGGAGCGCTGATATTGAATATTGTCGTCGACGGGGCTCCCTTGAATCCGACCCATTGCTGACGGTTAATTGCAGTTGCGCATATCATCCCTGACGTACCTGCATATCCCGGATTAAAGGTCAGGGGGTTAAACATATAATTACTTGTGATTGGGTCCTGCTGGGAGAAGCAGAAGGTAACCGACAGGAGCATAAAAAAATATGCAGTATAAATTTTTTTCACTTCTTTAAATATTTAGGAATAAGCCCATTTATCGAACTTATAAAGTAAAGTAAAAAAATTAAAAGTATACAAACCGACAACCAGTTAGTTGAAACTTTTAAACATTCCTGTTCAATTATCCACAAAGAATATTCCAAACATTCAATTAAACGGGAAAGAATATAAAATATTTGAAGGATCAGGACTTTAATCTGTTTGAAGCTTTAACCCATTTGTCGGGAACTTCATTCCTGTTTGCCTTAAGATAATCGTCGTGTGAACATGCAACATAAATATTTGCCTTATTCTCATCAGTAAGCTCTATCCACCATCTTTCAGTAAGGTTGCTTTTAACGAAAATCAGGTCATCCTCAAGATCAGTAACCCTTACATGATATTTAATAAAGCGTCCGGCATTGCTGTTACTTAAAACCGGGGTCTCATACTGCTTCTGCGAAAACCCTTCAAGGAAGAACCAGAGTATCTGGGCAGCAAGGCCCGTTGTCTGGTAACGGATATCCAGCCCGGGATTGACTTCAAAAAGCCCGAAGATCTTAAGGTTATCTGAAATCCCTGCATATCTCGAAAGAAGACATATCTCCTCGCCATAGAAACCATTTGGTGAAGGGACTGCAGTCCCGGGGGCATCTGACTGTCTGACAGCGGAGATATCGAAAATGGCGGCATCTGAATCCCTGAAGAGAGGTTCCGTCAGATATATAGCCTGCCTTACGTCGCCGATTCTTAACATTTCAGAATGACGCCTGACAAACCGGTTCAATACCTGCTGATCATTAAGGTAAGTCTGATACCCTATATTAATATACTGGCTGAATGTACTCTTATGGTTACCTGCTATCTTGTTCAGGTAACTAAATGAATCAAGCGCATCGGGATTATTGCTGTAATCAATCCTTGGATCGACGGAAACCAGAGTATAACTGGTTTTTAAAAGAGTGAATGAGCGGTCGATTGCCGGGACAAGGGCACTGCTTCCACCTATGATCACCGGAAGGATATTTTCTTTTAAAAGGGTGGAAAGTATATCGGTAAGTCCGGCCAGGGTATCGCTGAAAGTTACACCCCGTTTCATATTCCCCAGATCAATGATCTTTGACTTTCCCGGTATCCTTGCCAGGCTGTAAAGCTGTTGTCTTATTGCATCAGGAGCATCCGACGAGCCCTGATTTGCTGAGTTTCTTCCGTCAGGCACTCCAAGAAGAGCAACCTTAAATTCCCTGATATCCTTTACCTTGTTATTTTCAGTATTTATGACAATGTTATGAGGAAAGCCGGCATTCCCTGTCAGGTTTTCAAAACCGTGCTTCTCAATGCTTACCGGGTTGAAATAATCGTTTAGATCCAGCATAATTTATTCAGAACTTTTTTTGGTTTTTTCACTTTTTCCGATGATGATGATACACTCTTCTTTTGTTAGCTTCGCGGCATCTGTGCCTTTCGGCAGCCTGTAGTTTTTCTTATCCTGTGCAAGATAAGGTCCATATCTTCCGTTCAGGAGCCTGATATCACCAAAATCCCTTATTACTTTCTTCTCATCACTTTCTCCTTTTTCCCTGATTATTTCAGAGGCTCTTTCAATTGTGACTGAATAGGGATCATCAACACCTTTTTTCAGGGAATAGAACTTGCTCCTGTATCTTACATAAGGTCCGAATTTCCCGATACCAACTACCATTTCATCTCCTTCATGCATGCCGAGCGATCGGGGAAGACGGAATAGGTTAAGCGCTTCGGGGAGGGTTATGGTTTCAAGGAGCTGGTTTCTGGCAAGACTTGCAAAGCGTGGCTTCCCTCCGTTTGAAGTATCACCTATCTGTGCTACAGGCCCGAATCTTCCCATTCTTACAGAAACCTGTTCCCCTGTTTCGGGATGAGTTCCAAGTACCCTGGTACTTGTTTTCCTGGTTGTTTTCTCGAGCGAATCTTCAACAGTCTTATGAAATGTGGTATAGAACTTACCTATCATCCCTGTCCATATCAGTTTGCCTTCTGCAATCTTATCAAACTGCTCTTCGACATCAGCAGTAAAATTGTAATCGACAATTTCCGAAAAGTTTTCCATCAGGAAATCATTCACGATCATTCCTATGTCCTGCGGAAATAACTTTGACTTTTCTTTTCCTGCAGCTTCAGTTTTTGATGTGGTCGAATATTTTCCTTTCGAAAGTGTAATAATTTTCAACTGTCGTTTTTCCCCGGGCCTGTCCTCCCTTAATACATAACCCCTGTTCTGGATCGTTGAAATTGTGGGAGCATAGGTCGATGGCCTTCCTATGCCAAGTTCTTCAAGCTTCTTGACAAGGCTGGCTTCAGTATAGCGTGGAAGAGGGGATGTGAATTTCTGTGTGGCCGATATACTATCATAAAAAAGTGGTATTCCCTTCTTTACCGGAGGAATTATAGATTTCTCATCGTCGCCGTTTTCCGTGTCAGACGATTCGGTATAAACTTTAAGGAATCCGTCGAATTTCACAACCTCTCCGGTTGCTGTGAAAACAACAGCAGAATTGTTCATCCCTATAGAGATCGTTGTCCTTTCCACTTCTGCATCAGCCATCTGCGAAGCTATAGTCCTTTTCCAGATGAGCTCATAAAGCTTTTTCTCATTCTGATTACCGGTTATTGTTGCTGTGCCGGGATAAGCAGGCCTGATAGCTTCGTGGGCTTCCTGAGCTCCTTTGGATTTTGTCTTGAACTGACGGGTTTTTGAATATTTTTCGCCATACTCTGAAATAATTACCTCTCTCGATTTTGCCAGAGCAAGCTTCGAAAGGTTGGTGGAGTCGGTTCTCATGTAGGTAATTCTCCCCGATTCATAAAGTTTTTGTGCAACAGCCATTGTCTGTGACACAGAGAAGCCAAGTTTCCTGTAGGCTTCCTGCTGAAGTGTGGAGGTTGTGAACGGAGGAGCAGGCGACCTGGTGCCAGGCTTGACAGTAACGCCGGTTACGCTGAATTCTGAAGCTTTGCAAATCTCAAGGAACTTCAGCGCCTCTTGTTCCTCAGGGAATCTTTTACCGGCCTCAGCCCTGATAACATTGTTATCTGCATCCGAAAGGTCGGTCTTAAAAATACCGGTAATACGGAATGAGGACTCAGTTTTGAAAGCGATGATCTCCCTCTCCCGTTCAACGATCAGCCTGACCGCCACCGACTGAACCCTTCCTGCCGAAAGGGCAGGCTGTACTTTTTTCCATAGAACAGGAGAAATTTCAAAACCGACAATCCTGTCAAGAATACGTCGGGCCTGCTGGGAATTGACAAGGTTCATGTCAACCCTGCGGGGAGCCAGAATAGCGTTTGAGATTGCATCTTTGGTTATCTCATGAAATACAATCCTTTTTGTCGTTTCCAGATCGAGGTTCAGAACACTTGCAAGATGCCAGGCAATAGCCTCTCCCTCGCGATCCTCATCAGAGGCTATCCATATATTTTTAGACTCAGAGGCAGCTTTTCTTAACTCTCCGACAACTTTTGCTTTTTCTTTAGGGATTTCATATTCAGGCGAGAAATTGTTCTCAATATCGATTCCAAGATTTTTTTTCTTCAGATCCCGGATGTGCCCGAAACTGGATACGACACGGAAATCTTTTCCCAGGTACTTCTCAATGGTTTTAGCTTTTGCAGGTGACTCAACAATTACAAGATTTTCGATCATATCAGAAGGTTTTAGCTCTTTTAAAAACACGACAAAGTAAATCATTTAGGTTCCAAACTTCAAAATAACGGGTAAGATTCTTTATTAATTACTATTTTTGAGCCAAACTCCCGAAGCTAATGAAAGGCGATTTATCAAACAGGAAATACCTTATCTGGTTCTGGACACTGTTCATCATTCCGTTTATAACGGTTCTGATTATTTTCATCCTGATTTCTAAAGGAAAGCTGGGACCAATGCCTTCTTTCAGTGAACTTGAGAATCCTGAATATAACCTGGCTGCTGAGGTCTATTCCGAAGATGGTGTGCTCCTGGGAAAGATAAGTATTGAAAACCGTACCTGGACGGATTACAAGGATCTCTCTCCTTATCTTGTAAATGCGCTTATCGCAACGGAGGATATAAGGTATCACAGGCACTCGGGAATCGATATCAGGGGACTGGGCAGAGCGATTGTCCGTACAATTGTTCTTGGACAGAAGACAGGAGGAGGAAGTACAATAACACAACAGCTTGCAAAGCAGTTATATCCAAGGGATACTGCGCATGTCTCTGCTTTTACAAGGAAACTAAGACTTGGTGTCACAAAATTCAAGGAATGGCAGACTGCCGCAAAGCTGGAAAGGAGCTATACAAAGGAGGAGATAATAGCAATGTACCTTAATAAATATGATTTCCTCTATCAGGCAATTGGAATAAGATCGGCAGCAAGAGTATATTTCAATACCAATCCTGATTCGCTTAAAATAGAAGAAGCTGCTGTCCTCGTTGGAATGCTAAAAAATTCCAGTGCATATAATCCCAGGAAATATCCTGAGAGAATGCTTCAGAGGAGAAATACTGTACTTTCCCAAATGGCAAAGTACGGATACATCCACCCTGAAACGGCAGATTCAGTTAAACAGCTGCCTCTTATCCTCGATTTCAGGCTGGAGGATCATAATACTGGACTGGCCACTTATCTCCGGGAATACCTGAGGAATACTATGAGAAAACCGGAACCAATCAGGACCAGATATGAAAGGGAATCATCATATGAGGATGCTTTGTGGGAATGGGATAATAATCCTCTCTACGGCTGGTGCAACAAGAACAAAAAACCTGACGGGTCCAATTATGATATTTACAAGGACGGGCTTAAAATCCATACCACCATCAACTCACGGATGCAGAAATATGCCGAGGAAGCCCTCGCAGAACATCTTTCAAAAGAGGTCCAGCCTGATTTTTACAAGCGTGCCAAAGGATTCAGGAATCCTCCCTATTCAAATGACATTACCAAAAAGGAGGTTGACGAACTGATATTCAGATCAATAAAGGACAGCGAAAGGTACATAATGATGAAAGCCAGAGGAGTTTCAATGGATTCCATTATGCTTGCTTTTAACACAAAGGCTCCCATGAAAGTCTTTTCGTGGAAGGGAGAGAACAGGGAAATTGATACAATTATGACGCCTTATGATTCGGTTAGGTATTATAAATATTTTGTCCGTTCGTCATTTCTTGTAGAGGATCCTCACCTGGGATATGTGAAAGCTTATGTGGGAGGTCCCGATTTCAGATACTTCAAATGGGATGCTGTTACACAGCAGAGAAAACAGGTCGGCAGTACAATCAAACCTTTCCTGTATACCGTTGCAATGCAGAATGGCTATACTCCATGCAACGAAGTTGAAGATATCCCAAGGTCTTTTGATCTGCCGGGCGATTCGGTTCCGTGGATACCCAGAAGCTCCGGACCGAAGGAATACCACGGGAAAATGGTTACCCTCAAGTGGGGTCTGGCACAATCCGAAAACTATATTTCAGCATGGATAATGCAGCAATTCAGACCTTCTGCAGTAACTGAACTTATGAAAAGGATGGGCGTAAGGAGCTTTATTGATCCTGTTCCTTCAATATTCCTTGGCACATCAGATATAAAGCTTGAAGAAATGGTCGGGGCCTACTCGACTTATGCAAACAGGGGAGTCTATACAAGGCCTATGTATGTTACGCGTATCGATGATAAGAACGGTAACATAATCTCTAAGTTCACCCAGCAGATTGAGGAGGTCCTCAGCGAGGAGCAGGCCTATCTGATGCTTGACCTTCTTCAGGGAGTCGTGCTCATTGGATCCGGAAACAGGTTAAGAAGAGAACCATATATGATCCTGAACCCGATTGGAGGCAAAACCGGGACAACTCAGAATAATTCGAATGGCTGGTTTATGGGTGTGGCACCCAATCTGGTTGGTGGCGTCTGGAGCGGATGGGAGGATCAGGCTATCCACTTCGAAACCCTCAGTGAAGGGCAGGGAGCCCAGATGGCTCTTCCGGTGTTTGGGCTCTTCATGAGAAAAATGTATAATGATCCTCAGTTCGGAATAATGGAATCAGATGAATTTGAACGTCCTTCAAATTTCAATATCGAAACAGACTGCGCTAAAGCAAAAAGAGAGAGTTCCAGAAGGGGAGGATATATAAGGGAGAAGTACTAAAAGCTATTTTTTATTTGGTGGAAGCAATGACATTACCTTCTGTTATATTCGATTTCCCGGGAGCATAGTAATTGTTCAGACCATAAGACCATAAGACCGCAAGACCGCAAGACAATAGGACCGCAAGACTTTTTTAGCTGAACAGCGATCGAACCAGGGTTTCAACCTTGCCGACAGGAATAACTTCAATGTCAGATACAGTAATCGAAATATTCCTGTGGAATTTCGAGATATAAATTTTTCGGAAACCCATTTTGGCAGCTTCTTTGATGCGTTGTTCTATACGCGAAACAGGCCTTATTTCACCTGACAGTCCCACCTCCCCGGAACAGCAGACATCTCTTCCGACGGGAATATCAAGATTTGAAGAAAGGACCGAAGTTATTATTGCCAGGTCAATTGCAGGATCGTCTACTTTAATGCCGCCTGCAATGTTCAGAAAAACATCTTTGACACCAAGCCGGAAGCCGGCTCTTTTTTCAAGAACTGCCAGAAGCATATTCAACCTCCGGATATCAAATCCGGTTGAGCTTCTTTGCGGAGTGCCGTAAACAGCGCTGCTCACAAGGGCCTGGGTCTCAATGAGGAATGGTCTGAGCCCGTCGACAGTTGCAGCGATTGAAATTCCACTGATGGGCTCATCATGCTGGTTGATAAACATTGCGGAAGGGTTTGCAACTTCCCTCAACCCGCTTTCTATCATTTCAAATATTGCCAGTTCAGAAGTCGATCCAAACCTGTTCTTTACAGATCTGAGCAAACGGTATATATAATTGTTGTCGCCTTCAAAATAAAGTACAATGTCGACTATATGCTCAAGCACCTTAGGTCCGGCCAGGGTCCCGTCCTTTGTAATATGTCCGATAAGGAAGACAGGTATCCCGGTTATTTTAGAAAACTTCAGAAGCTGTGCAGCACATTCTCTGACCTGTGAAACTGATCCGGCTGAAGATTCAAGGATACCGGTGTGAATTGTCTGAATGGAGTCGATAATTATTAAACCGGGCTTTATGTTTTCGGCCTGGACAAGTATATTTTCGAGATCAGTTTCACTGTAGATAAAGCACTGAGGATTGGATTTTTTAAGCCTTTTTGCCCTGAGGCTTATCTGCTCTTCACTCTCTTCGCCGGAAACGTAAAGTACGCTTTTGTCGATCAGCGCAAGAGCGAGCTGCAAAGCAAGGGTCGATTTGCCGACACCCGGTTCGCCACCCAGGAGAATCAGGGAGCCGGGCACCATTCCTCCGCCAAGAATCCTGTCAAGTTCGGTAATGCCAGTCTTCAGACGGTTATGTTCATCGGAACTTATATTATCCAGGAGCTCAGGTTTTTTCTTTTCCTGACTTGATGAATAAGATCTTTCATGGGACGACAAAGGAGCGATGATCTCTTCATGATAAGTATTCCATTCCTTGCACGAAGGACACCTTCCTATCCATTTTGCAGATTCAACCCCGCAATTCTGACAAACGAAAACTGTTCTGGATTTAGCCATTTAAAGAATGAAAATATAATAAACAACAATAAAAGAAGATCAGGTATTTGATTCCTGTATTTTCCCATTCCGGGCAAGCATGTAAAACGCCACGGCCCCAAGTATTAATGCAAGAATCAGTTGTGACTCGTGAGTAAGTATTGCATATGCGGAACCATCTTCAATGCTTACCCCTGCAACGAATGCAATTCCCCTTGAAACAAAATAATGGTACGCACCAATTCCTCCCTGTACCGGGGCTGACATAGCAAGGCCTCCGATTACAAGAATAAAGATAGAATTGGCAAACGACAGATTTGATGTACTCTCAATGCAGAAAACAACAACCCACGTCATTAACGCATAATTAAGCCAGATGAACACTGTATGAAAGATGAATTCCCAGTTCCTCTTAAGCTTTGAAATGGTTTTAAGTCCGTTTATCACACCATGTGCTATGTCGAACATTTTTGAAAAGAATTTTATCTTACGGAGCTCCTTTTTATAATGAAAAAGCAGGTACAGTGAAATGGCTGACAACCCTATGAATATAACCCACGGGACCCATGCTGCACCAAAAACCGAAAGAACTTTTTCCCTGAATGGTACCATAATGGTTGCATTCAGATATTCCCTGATCTTAGAACCGCTTGTAAAAAAGAGCCCGAACATGATAATAAGAAGTGAAATGAGATCAATTGTACGCTCAATTACCACAGTTCCGATAAGCTGATCAACGGGGATCTTTTCCTTCTTACCGAGGGCTACGCATCTGGTTATTTCTCCGATCCTGGGTAGAGCCAGATTTGCAAGGTACCCTGACATCATTGAATGGAAAGTATTCCAGTACTTAGGATTATACCCCAGAGGATTTATAAGGATTATCCACCTCCTGGCACGGCTGAGATAGCCGAACAGACCGAAAAGCGTTGACAGGATCAGCCAATAATAATTTGCCCCCTTAAGACCGGCGGCCAGTGCTTTAAAATTAACGGTCCGGAAAGCAATCCAAAGCAGCAGGATCCCTACAGCTAAAAAAGCAATAAACTTTCCGGCCTGTATGAACCCTTTCCTCAAATTCAGATCAGTTTATTTGTGTATGTATCGGGAAAAATAACGGAAGGCCTGAAGGATTTTGCTTCCTGGAAATCGATGGTTGCATAGGACATAATTATGATAACATCGCCCATAGCTACTTTTCTTGCTGCAGGACCATTCATGCAGATATCACCTGATCCTCTAACACCTTTAATAACGTAGGTCTCGATACGCTCACCATTGTTTATGTCGAGAACCTGTACCTTTTCATTTTCAATTATGTTGGATGCATCCATCAGATCTTCATCAATAGAGACACTTCCAACATACTGCAGATTTGCCTCAGTAACGGTAACCTTATGTATTTTTGATTTTAATATTTCTATAAACATTTTTGGCAATTGAAATTGTATGGCACAAATTTAAGTATCCTTTTGATTGATTACAAGGGAACTTCGATATTATCTATCAGCCTTATATTTCCGGCTTTGACTGCTATGCACCCAAAATATTTCTTCCTTTTATTCATTTCACACCGTGCAGCAACCGGGTTTAATTCTTTATCATCAACGATTTCGAAATACTCCACGCTGAAACCTTCTGCTCTTTCAATGGTCTTCTTCACATAAGAAATCAGATAAGGAATATCATGGTCATTTATCATACTGCCAGCAGAAGAAATTGCTGAAAATATTATCCCTGCTTTTTTCCTTAACTCCGGATCGAGAAGACGGTTTCTGCTGCTCATGGCCAAACCATCATCCTCACGTATAATAGGATTGCCTAAAATTCTTACCATGATTCCCATCTGACTAACAAGTTCTTTGATGACAGCCAGCTGCTGAAAATCCTTCTGTCCGAAAATTGCAATATCTGGTTTCACAATTTCGAACAGCCTGCTCACCACCTGTGCGACCCCGTTAAAGTGGCCTGGTCTGTGTAACGCCTCCATTACCTCTTCAAGATTTCCAAAATGAAAGATCCTCCGGTCCTCAACCGGGTAAATCTCTTTATCATCGGGAGTAAAAACAATATCCTTTTCCCTGAGAACTGACCGAAGTAAGGCCAGATCATCGTCCAGAGTCCTTGGATAATGCTTCAGATCGTCTTTGTCGTTGAATTGTGTCGGGTTAACGTAGATGCTTACAACAACCTTCCGGCAAAGAGATACCGCATTTTTTACAAGTGACAGGTGCCCGCGATGCAGTGCTCCCATGGTCGGCACAAAGCCAAGAGGTGAGGAATCGGGGCCATTAATTGCTTTATGAAGCTCCCTAACAGTGCTTACTACTTTCATTATTCCTGATTTTAATGTAAACCTAAACGAAATAAAAGTATTTGAACCTGAACTTAAAGAAATAAAATAAACCAGCGATTAAACAGAAATACCTATAACCATGTATTGATAATATTGTCATTTTTTATTATTATCTTTGCAAGTTGTTACTGAATGGTATATCCAGGCATGTAAATGGAAAGCAAGAAAGTATTATTTATTTCTCAGGAGATCACACCATATTTAGGCGAAACCAAATTATCAAAGATAGGCAGATATCTCCCGCAGGGAATTCAGGAAAGGGGTAAGGAAATACGAACCTTTATGCCGCGCTATGGAAGCATCAATGAAAGAAGAAACCAGCTGCATGAGGTTATAAGGCTCTCGGGTATGAATCTCATTATTGACGACACCGATCATCCCCTTATCATAAAGGTTGCCTCAATACAATCTGCACGTATGCAGGTTTACTTTATTGACAATGATGATTATTTCCAGAGGAAACATACGGTTTCAGATTCATCAGGCAAGGAGTTTGAGGATAATGATGAGCGGGCTCTGTTCTTTGCCAGGGGAGTGATTGAAACTGTAAAAAAACTGAGATGGGCTCCCGACATAGTTCATTGTCATGGCTGGATGGCATCCCTGGTTCCGGTATACCTGCGCAGTATTTATAACGATGATCCTCTTTTTCACAATTATAAAATAGTCTATTCCGTCTACAGCAATGATTTCATCACTCCTTTCAGATCGACATTCGCCGACAAGTTAAGGTACGACGGAATTGATGGTGAAAACCTCAAGCTGGTAAAGAATCCCGATTTTATTAATGTTTCCAAGCTTGCAATTAAATATTCTGATGCAGTAATAGTAGGAAGTGAAGATATTAACACAGAATTGTCGAAATATCTTAAAACTGTGAACAAACCGGTTCTTCCTTTCCAGGATGAGGAAAAATACATCGATGCCTATAACGATTTTTATGACAAGTTACTCTCCTGATCACCTTCTTTATATACTTCTGCAATAATTGAATTCATTCCAGCGTTTTTTAAGCTAATACGGACTGATAACAGTCCTGGATTTTTTATTCCTAAAAATAGTCACTTATGTGCGGAATAGTTGGATATATCGGATCAAAACCTGCAAGGGAAATAGTCATCAAGGGACTTAAACGACTTGAATATCGGGGATATGATTCCGCCGGACTTGCAATTATTAACGGAGAAACAAAGATCTTCAAATGCAAAGGCAGGGTTGAGGATCTGGAGAAGATGGTTAACGGCACTGATTTTAACGGAACAGTGGGAATAGGTCATACAAGATGGGCAACTCATGGGGAACCAAATGAATTAAATGCTCACCCCCAGGTTTCATATAAAGGTAATTTTATAGTTGTCCATAATGGGATCATTGAAAATTACGCATTGATCAAAAAGCATTTGCAAGGCCGTGGGATTCAGTTTAATAGTCAGACCGATACAGAAGTTCTTGCCAACCTTATCGAACACCTCTACCTTGAGGGCGATCTTACCGCGGAACAGGCAATCACGCTTGCACTAAACAGGGTTGAAGGAGCTTATGGACTCGTTATAATCTGTACAAAGGAGACTGACAGGCTTTATGCCGCCAGAAAAGGAAGTCCACTGGTGATAGGGGTTGGAGAGGGCGAAAATTTCATTGCTTCCGATGCCACCCCAATCGTTGAATACACTCA
This sequence comes from Bacteroidales bacterium, assembly GCA_038252165.1. Classification (GTDB taxonomy): domain Bacteria; phylum Bacteroidota; class Bacteroidia; order Bacteroidales; family VadinHA17; genus LD21. The sequence goes on from JBBSAP010000022.1 coordinate 27,609, forward strand.
GAGAGTAATCTATCTGAAGGATGATGACATAGCTATAATAAAGAGGGATGAACTTGTTCTTAAATCAATACGTTCCAAAAATATTGAACCTGAAGTAAAGGAAGTTGACCTGGAGATAGGCGAGATAGACAAGGAGGGATTTGCTCACTTCATGCTGAAGGAGATCTTTGAACAACCAAGAGCAATTCATGACACATTCAGGGGAAGAGTGCTGCCCGATCACAGCGGAATAATGCTGGGCGGCCTTCATAATGTACTCGAAACTATTTCACAGTCGGAAAAGATAATTATTGTGGCTTGCGGCACATCATGGCATGCAGGCTTATTGGGTGAATATCTTTTTGAAGAATTTACAAGGATACCTGTTGAGGTGGAGTATGCTTCGGAATTCCGCTACAGGGATCCGATAGTTAAGAAAGGCGATATCGTAATTGCAATAAGCCAGAGTGGTGAGACCGCAGATACTCTGGCTGCAGTAAAAATAGCAAAGGAACGGGGAGCAAAAGTAATCGGAATCTGTAATGTTGTCGGCTCAAGCATCCCGCGCGAAACAGATGCCGGGGTCTATACCCACGCAGGTCCTGAAATTGGGGTTGCATCTACCAAGGCTTTCACCACCCAGGTTACGGTACTTGCAATGATGGCATTTGAAATTGGTTTTCTGAAGGGTGTGATCACCTCAGAAACCTATAAACTGCTAATTGATGAGCTGTTATCCATTCCGTCAAAAATTGAAAAGGCACTCCAGGTAAATGACCAGGCACTTGAACTTGCAAAACAATATCAGCAAACCAGGAATGCACTTTATCTTGGCAGGGGATATCTCTTCCCGGTTGCCCTGGAGGGTGCATTAAAGCTTAAGGAGATATCATATATTCATGCTGAAGGCTACCCTGCAGCTGAAATGAAACATGGTCCTATTGCCCTTATTGATGAAAACATGCCTGTCGTCGTGGTTGCTACAAAAGACGATATTTACGATAAAATTGTAAGCAATATCCAGGAAATAAAAGCCAGAAAGGGAAGTGTAATAGCCATTGTCACCGAAGGTGATGAACTTATAAGAAAGATGGCTGATTACGTACTTGAGGTTCCGGAGACACTTCCGGCATTTTCAGGTATCCTGGCAGTTATACCACTTCAGCTGTTATCATACCACATAGCCGTCCTGCGAGGATGCAATGTAGATCAGCCAAGAAATCTTGCAAAATCTGTTACAGTCGAATAGAAGTAAATAAATCCTTCTGAAATGAAATCCACAATAAAATTCAGAAAACTTACAAAAGAGGAGATTAAAGAACTGACGTCCAATAGCTGCAGTTGCGATGACTGGAGCAGGGTGCAGGTGGCAGAAGGATTTGATCCCTCAAGGTGCCTGAATGTTACTTTTTCGGGCGAAATTAAGTTGGGGAATTTCAATAAATCATATACCGACGAGTCGGGAGTAAGTGTAATGTGCGGTATTTTCAATGCGCATATACATAACTGCGAGATCGGCTCAGATGTCCTTATCAGAAATATAGGGGATTATATAGCAAATTACCGGATTGAAGATGATGTGATAATTACAAACTGCGGAAAAATAAGTATGCAGGGTGTCTCATCATTCGGCAACGGAACAGTAGTTGCTGTGCTGAATGAAACAGGTGGAAGATCAGTAATGATCTGGGACCAGCTGTCGGCCCATCAGGCTTATATAATAGCTCTTTACCGTCACCGTGTAAAAGCCATCAAAAAGATGGAGCTTATGATACGCGAATACTCAAAATCAAACAGTTCTGATACAGGAACTATCGGTTCAGGCTCCTGTATAATGAGCTGCAGGCAGATCAGGAATGTAAAGATTGGCCCCTTCAGCCACATCGAGGAGAGCATAAAGCTTGATGAAGGATCTGTTAACAGCTGCAGGGAAGACCCTGTCTTTATTGGGCCTGGAGTTATTATGGAGCATTTCATTGTTTGCTCCGGTTCAATTGTTACCGAATCGACACTCATTGACAAATGCTTTATCGGGCAGGGTTGTGTTCTTGGCAAACACTACTCAGCTGAGAATTCGCTCTTTTTTGCAAATTGCGGAGGCTATCACGGCGAAGCATGTTCAATATTTGCAGGACCCTATACTGTGACCCATCATAAATCGACTCTGCTCATTGCAGGTATTTTTTCATTCATGAATGCAGGCAGCGGCTCGAACCAGAGCAACCATATGTACAAACTTGGTCCGATACATCAGGGTATCATGGAACGAGGGTCTAAGACAACAAGTGATTCATATGTACTCTGGCCCGCCCGTATAGGTCCATATACCCTCGTTATGGGACGCCATTACAAGAATATGGATACTTCATCCCTTCCTTTCTCCTACCTGATTGAAAGCAACGATGAAAGCATCCTTGTTCCGGGTATAAACCTGAGAAGTGTTGGTACAATTAGGGACGCCCAGAAGTGGCCTGTCCGAGACAGGAGAAAAGATCCGGTCAAGCACGACCAGGTTAACTTCAATCTTCTGAGTCCGTATACTATCCGTAAAATGTTTGAAGGCAGGGAACTTCTCTGCAAGTTGAAAACAGTGTCAGGATCAGGTTCCGGATCCTATTCCTACAATAATATGAAGATTAAAGGAAGCTCGCTTGAAAAGGGGATTGAACTATACCAGACCGGGATAAATAAATTCCTGGGCAACTCACTTATCAAAAGACTTGAGAGCATTAACTTCAAATCGAACGGCGAATTGCGGAAAAGACTTGTTCCTGATCAGCTGATGGGAAAAGGGGAATGGGTTGACATTGCAGGATTGATAGCACCAAAAAAGGCGGTAAGCAAGCTTCTTGATGATATAGAATCTGACAAAATAAATACAATTGAGGGCGTGGCTGAGGCATTCAGGAAGATGCATGGGTCTTACTATAAATGGGAGTGGACATGGGCATGCGAGAGAATTGAAGAAGAGACAGGAAAGTCTGTTAAAGATTTCACAGCTGCCGATATAATCGGGATGGTCGAAAAATGGAAAAAAAGCGTTATAGATCTTGACAAAATGCTTTACGATGATGCCAGGAAGGAATTCAATCTTTCCTCGATGACCGGATTTGGAATTGATGGCGGTGATGAGATTAAAAAGCTTGATTTTGAAGAGGTCAGAGGCGATTTTAATTCAAACAGCGTTGTTGCCGCCATACAGGAACACATGAGGCAGAAAAGCGCCCTTGGAGACGAACTTATTGAACGGATGAACAGATTGAATAACTAACGGGTTTATCTTCCCGAATACATCTTATCGTAATATTTCTCATAATCACCTGAAATAATTCTTTCGAGCCAGTTACCGTGGGAAAGGTACCAGTCGACTGTTTTTTCGAGTCCGGCATCAAATTCAGGTATCGGAGCCCATCCAAGCTCGCTCTGGAGCTTTGATGAATCTATTGCATAGCGCAGATCATGCCCCGGCCGGTCCTTTACATATGTGATCAGCTTTTCTGAAGTACCAACAGGACGGCCAAGCTTCCGGTCCATAATTTTACAGAGAAGCTTAATAAGGTCAATGTTTTTCCATTCGTTATTGCCACCTATATTATATGTTTCTCCTGTCTTTCCCTTATGAAATATCAGATCAATTGATGAAGCATGGTCTTCAACATACAGCCAGTCGCGAACATTCTCTCCCTTCCCGTAAACAGGAATAGGCCTGGCGTTCTTTATATTATTTATTGCAAGCGGGATCAGTTTCTCCGGGAACTGGTTCGGGCCGTAATTGTTTGAGCAGTTGGAAATTATGACAGGAAGGCCAAAAGTGTGTCCATAGGCTCTTACCATGTGGTCGGAGCTTGCCTTGGAAGCAGAATAGGGACTTTTAGGATCATAGGCTGTTTCCTCAGTGAACATGCCATCTTTCCCAAGTGATCCATAAACCTCATCAGTTGAAATATGATAAAACAACTTGCCCTCAGTATTGTCTTTCCATATACTAAGGGCAGCATTAAGCAGGTTTACTGTTCCAATTATGTTTGTTTGAACAAATTCATCGGGTGCCGTTATTGATCTGTCAACATGCGATTCTGCTGCCAGATGGATTATTCCGTCAAACCGGTACTTCATGAAAAGATCTGCAACGGCCTGTTTGTTGACAATATCAGTTTTTTCAAAAAGGTAATTGCTCTTTTTCTCAATATCTGTAAGGTTCTCAAGATTTCCGGCATATGTAAGCTTGTCTGCATTGATTATCCTGTATCCGGGATATTTGTTTACAAACCTCCTCACTACATGTGATCCTATGAATCCGGCGCCGCCAGTGACAAGTATTGTTTTATCAATTGCCATTATTTCTTATCTTTTCTTATATATTTTTCCCATTCCCAGGCTGTTTTCATCGATTCATCCAGTGTGCTGACGGTCCTCCATCCAAGCTCACTCTTTGCCAGTGACGGATCGGCCCAGATCTTTTCTATATCTCCGGCTCTACGACCGGTAATCTGGTAATTCAGACTGATCCCCGTAACCCGCTCAAATGATTTTATTGCTTCAAGCACCGATACCCCCTTGCCTGTTCCAAGATTGAAAATCTCATAATTTGATTTGTTCCTGTTTTCAACAAGTCTCCTGACAGCTGTTACATGAGCTTTAGCCAGGTCAACGACATGCAGGTAATCCCTGATACAAGAGCCGTCGGGGGTATTGTAGTCATTCCCGAAAACCTTCAGTTCTTTTCTAAGTCCATAGGCGGTCTGGGTTATATAAGGGACAAGATTCTCGGGAACTCCTCTTGGAAGCTCTCCGATGAGTGCTGATGGATGAGCTCCTATAGGATTAAAATATCTTAAAGCTATTGCTTTAAGATTTTCGTTTGCAGCAGTGGTATCTCTTATGATCTCTTCCCCGACCTGTTTTGTATTGCCATAGGGCGACATAGCAGGCTGAATGGGCGCATCTTCTGTCACAGGAAGTTTTACAGGTTGTCCGTAAACAGTGCATGATGAAGAAAAAACAAGATTCGGAATTCCATGGCTTTTCATGGCTTCCAGGAGATTGATCAACGATAGCAGATTGTTTCTGTAATACTCAAGTGGCTTATTAACTGATTCTCCAACAGCCTTATATGCTGCAAAATGAATTATACCTTCAATATTTTCCTGCTTCTGAAGGAAGGTATTAAGTTTGTCCGCATCACATATATCAAAAACAGCAAGTCCGGGCCGGATTCCGGTTATCTGAAAAATGCGGTCGGTAACTTCGGCTTCGGAGTTGTAGAGATTATCAATAATCACAACATCAAATCCATCTTCGAGAAGCTCAACAGTTGTATGGGAACCGATGTATCCTGTCCCCCCTGTCACAATTATTTTCTTTTTCATCATATGCCCGGATAAATATTTCTCTTAACTTTTTCAATGATTTTTTAATATAGGGTGATAATCCCCTACAAGTCCGACAGCGTTGGAATTTCTTATGGTGAAGGCAGTGATCACCGATTGGCGGGCATCATTGAGCCCGAAACCCCTCCCGGCAATTATCTCCTTGTAAGAAGCTGTATGAAGCTCTCCGAACCCTTCACTGAACTCGATCTCCTCTCCATCCACAACAATAGATCTGTAAGTTCTTTTTCCGGATTCTTTTACTGATTCCGGAAGATCATTGTAATCAATGCTGAGGAACCATCTTACCCTGGCATTTTCGAGTTCCAGATAACCGGCGGCCTTATTTGGCTGGGAAATATGTACAATATTCTTGGTCGTATCACCAAATATCCATGTCAGCATATCAAAGAAATGAATACCTATATTGGTCGCTACTCCGCCGGATTTTTGAACATCTCCTTTCCATGAAATGTAGTACCAGTTTCCCCTGCTTGTAATATACGAAAGATCAATATCATAGACCTTGTCTTTGGGCCCGTTTTTGATTTTCTCCTTCAGTTCAACAATTTTGGGATGAAGGCGCAATTGCAGAATAGTATATATTTTATGGCCTGTTTCGTTTTCGATCTCCTGCAGAGCATCCACATTCCAGGGATTAAGCACGATTGGCTTTTCACATATCGCCTCAGCCTGGTTCCTCAGAGCAAACCGTATATGGGAATCGTGGAGATAATTAGGTGAACAGATACTGACATAGTCAATCTTGGTACCAGTTCTCTTAAGCTTATCAAAGTGCCTGTCGAACCTTTCAAACTCAACAAAGAAATCACTCTGGGGAAAATATCCGTCGAGAAGTCCAACACAGTCGAACTTGTCAAGGCTTGCAAGAAGATTATTGCCGGTGTCTTTTATTGCCCTGAGATGACGGACAGCAATATAGCCTGCCGCTCCGATCAGACCAAAGTTTTTAGGATTCGATTCCATATTAAGGTATAATTAAGAAAAATTTTACTACTGATTATCTTTTATAACATTTCCATCCTGAATTCTGTACTTCTCTCCGCTTTCAGGGCAGATAGCAAAACCCTTATTATCGAATTCAAGCTTATGCCCGTATTCGCTCATCCAGCCTGTTTGCCTTGCAGGATTCCCCACAACCAGGGCAAAGGGTTTTACATCCCTGGTAACAACAGCTCCTGCTCCGATAAAGCAATATTTGCCTATCCTGTTTCCGCATACGATCGTTGAATTGGCTCCGATGGATGCACCTTTTTCAACCAGGGTGGAAACATAACTATCTTTTCTGATAATTGCACTCCTTGGATTGACAATATTTGTAAAAACCATCGAAGGGCCAAGAAAGACATCATCCTCGCAAACAACGCCAGTATAAATAGATACGTTATTCTGAACTTTTACATTCTTCCCAAGCTTTACACCGGGTGAGATCACTACATTCTGGCCAATGTTACAATTTTCGCCTATCTCGGAGCCGGTCATTATGTGACTGAAATGCCATATTTTGGTTCCTTTGCCTATTTTGGTGCCTTCGTCTATAACCGCAGTTTCATGGGCAAAATATTCTCTTTCCATTATTGATTTCTTTCAAAAAAGTTTAGAATTTTTTTAGTGACAAAATACAGCTGATCCTGTTCCATTTCAGTGTGCATAGGCAATGAGAGCACCTCTTTGCAGAGGTTATTTGTAACAGGGAAATCAGATTCCTTATACCCTAGATACCGGTAAGCTTCCTGCATGTGCAGCGGCCCGGGATAATATATCATTGCGGGTATTTTGTTTTCTTCAAGATACTTCTTCAGAGCATCCCTCTTCCCGTTTTTAATCCTGATCGTATATTGGTGAAAAATATGGGATGAATACTTCTCCCTTACAGGAACTTCAATCTCATTACAACCTGCAAATTCTTTATCATAAAAATCAGCAACAGCTCCTCTGGCAGCATTGAACTGATCGAGATATTTAAGCTTGACTCTTAATATTTCTGCCTGGATCGTATCAAGCCTTGAATTGACCCCGATATCATTGTAATGATAGCGAACTTTCATTCCATGATTTGCAATGCTTCTCAGCTTTATAGCGAGTTCATCATCATTCGTATAAACTGCTCCGCCGTCGCCATAGCATCCAAGGTTCTTTGAGGGGAAAAATGACGTAGTACCTGCGTTCCCTATCGTACCGGCTTTTTTCACAATGCCATCCGGAAAGGTATATTCGGTTCCTGTTGCCTGCGCAGCA
>JBBSAP010000023.1:0-35094 GCA_038252165.1 Bacteroidales bacterium
AGAAGATTCTGAACAACAACAGCAATAGCATATGAGCTTGCTCTCAGACCAGGGTGGATAACATCCTGAGTGACTGCCGATGCCCCTGAAATAAAGACCATTATTGCAATCCCCATGAGCAGGAAAAACACATATTGTACAATCCCTTTGAAAAGGAAAAGGGCTGAAAACAACAGAACAGCTGATATAAGGCTTGAAATTGCAGGCATTAATAATCTGGCGTTAATCTTTGTTTTGCGCCATCTGTCAGTAAGTATCCCCCCCAATGGTGCGCCGACCAACGCAAGTACCATTACGGCACTGGCCATCGTCCCGGCTTTGTCCTGGGGTAATCCTCTCGTATTCTGAAAATAAGTAGAGAGCCAGGTAATGAGCGAGGTGGTTACAAAAACAACCGCGGCAATGCCAAAGTAAGTAAAGATAACCGACGGCTTTGAAATAAACTCTTTGACAATATCCTTCTTTTCCATTTTAATTTTACGGTTGGCCTTATCAACAAATGAAAGATCAACTGTTTTATAATCCTTAACAAAAAGAAAGAGAATTGCGACAACCAAACCCGGAAGAGCAACCAGACCGAATGCATGTTTCCACCCAAGTTTAGCGGCAATTATACCGCCCAGCAGAACTCCGATGGCGGTTCCCAGAGGAATGGATGCATTCCAGAGGCCCATCATTTTAGATCGTTTCTCGATTGGATATAACCCTGATATCATCGCACTTCCACCCGGGGCATAACCAGCTTCCCCCACTCCGATAAGAAGCCGGGCCATGAACAGCTGGACAAAATTTCCTGTCAAAGCACATAGTGCCGTAGCGACGCTCCACATTATTGCCATTATCCCGATTGTTTTTGTTCTGCTCCAGCGGTCAACAAGGAGCGATACCGGGAATGTCAGGAGTACAATTGCCCAATAGACTGCCGACATGAGCAAACCGCTCTGAGTGTGCGATATTCCCCAGTCAGCTTCAATTGAGGTAAACATAGATGTTATGATTGATCTGTCGATATAATCGAACATATACAACAGAAACAGAAGCATAAATACGTAGTTCGAATACCCTTTCGAGAAAAGATATCCTTTCTGATCTTCAGTCTTTTTCATAGAGGTTATAATAGGTTTCCTTATGACCAAGTAAATAAAAAATAGCCATTATTGATGTTTTTGTTGTAATTTTAAGTCTTTATACTTACTGACAGCAAGCATTTATGGTTTTTTTATAAAACCAAATATTAAGCCGATGACAACATTACGACAAATTGAGGAGTTTCTTGGATCCGAACCTATTGCAATGGCCGGAGTGTCGCGTAACCCGAAAAAATTTGGTTATGCAGCGTTCAAAGAATTAAAGGCAAAAGGAATGAACGTGATTCCTGTAAATCCCCATGCGGATGAGATTCTGGGATCAAAAGTCTATCATGATATTAAATCCCTTCCAGATAATGTCCGCGGGCTTATTATCATGACCGGGAAAGACCAGACAGCAGGAGTGATCAGGGAAGCAAAGGAAAAGGGGATAAAACAGATCTGGATACAACAGATGGCCGACAGCAAGGATGCCCTTAAAGAGTTAGAGGGATCTGGTGTTAATTTTATAACAAAAGAATGCATTCTGATGCATTATAAACCTGACAGCATTCATAAATTTCACGCTGCGATCAGGAAATTCTTCAGAAGGTTTCCCGGGTAGCAGATTATTTGTGGTATATCTGAAATAGTCTTTGGCTCATTGTCTTGCAAATTGAGAATGATTGTACGCTTCCGGCAAAAATAAAGACCTGAGAAGGAGTGGCCAGTTTTTGTTACCGGCCTGCAAACCTCTATGTGCCGATGGGAAATATGATATTTATCCATCACTCCGGATAAATGATAATCAGATTTTTGCAGGATTCGAATCACTTGCCGCCAAAATCAAAAGTTTCAGGACTGTAACCATAGATGGATATAGTGGTGTCTTTTTTGACATTTTTCAGGTTCAACTCGATAAAATCCTCGTGAAGAATGGTTATAGGGTTTCCTGGAAAAAGACTTCCGATTTTTACAAACCTGAATGGCAGATCCATGAAATGACTGCTCCTTTTCTGGGCGGGGATGATCCTCTTTTCGGTAGAAGGACTTCTTTGAAATTAGAAGATTACTTCATTATGGAAAGACTAATATCCGTCCAACCCAAAGAGGATTATGATATAAATATTCTGATAGGTCCGGGGGCAGCACTGGCGGCCTGGAAAAGCCTGTTAATCTATATTGACATCCCAAAAAATGAAATTCAGTTCCGTTCACGGGCAGGCTCCGTTTCAAATCTGGGAATAACAGATGTTTCCGATCCGAAGAAAATGTATAAATGTTTTTACTTCGTCGACTGGGTTGTTCTGAATAAACATAAAAAACAAACTCTGCCCTCAGTAGATTTATTCGTCGACGGACAACACCCGGAAATGCCGGCTTGGATGGAAGGAACAGTTTTAAGGGAATCACTTTGGCATATGAGCCGCAATGTTTTCAGGGCAAGGCCATGGTTTGAACCCGGGGCCTGGGGCGGAACATGGATAAAGAATAATATTGCCGGGCTGAATAGAAATGTACCTAATTATGCCTGGTCATTTGAGCTTATCACTCCTGAAAACGGCCTGCTGATCGAAAGTTCTTCCATGCTCTGCGAGGTTTCGTTCGACTGCCTGATGTTCCAGCAGGCTGAGGCAGTTCTGGGAGATTGTTATCCGGAATTCGGGACTGATTTCCCAATCCGGTTCGATTTTCTGGATACATTCGACGGAGGGAACCTATCCCTGCAGTGTCATCCCCGTCCCGAGTATATGAAGGAAAATTTTGGCGAGACTTTTGCACAGGAGGAGACATATTATATTCTTGATACAAAAGATAATGCAAGTGTCTTCCTGGGTTTCTGTGAAAATATTGAACCCGAAAAATTCAGACAGGATCTTGAAGATAGCTTTAATCATAACCTTCTGTTCGATCCTGAAAAATATATTTTACGGCACCCTGTAAAAAAGCACGATCTTTTGCTTATTCCATACGGTACAATACATGGTTCCGGAAAGAACAATCTAGTTCTTGAAATAAGCACAACGCCGTATATTTTTACCTTTAAGATGTATGACTGGCAACGGCCTGATCTTGAAGGAAAACCCAGACCGCTGAATATTTACAGGGGAATGGCTAATCTCTTCTTCGACAGAAAAGGAGATTACGTAAATGAGAATCTTATTGCAAGGCCTGAACTGGTTGATGTGGGCTCCGATTGGCAGCTGTTCCAACTGCCTACTCATGAAACTCATTCATATGACGTTCATCGTTATCATTTTCAAAGCACGATTGATATCCGGACAAATAATAAATGCCTTGTGATGAATCTTACAGAGGGTCAAAGCATAGATATTGAAACAATGAATGGATTTAAAACGACTTTTAGCTATGCCGAGACTTTCGTCATTCCTGCGGCAGCTAAAAGCGTAAGAATAACTAACAATTCAACTTCAGGAGCTGTGATTGTCAAAGCATTTATGAAATAGATAAATAGTGAGATATATGAAAAAGTTATTTTTATTATTTACACTGACATTTTATTGTTCAGTGCTTCTGGTGAAGGCTCAGCCGTTCATCAATTCCGATGATGAACTTGTGAATGGCTATTCTGGTAAAATCTCAGGTACCGATTTTGAGTATCACTCCTGTATCCCCGGGCTCCGTAAGAGCATTATAATCAGGGCTGAAAGCGGCAATGACTTTATGGAGTGGGAAACGGATTCTCCGCTTCTCCGTGACAAAAAGAAATATGCAGCATTCATCTGGGTCACTGCAATCGGCTCAAGTCCCGGAAACGCACGAATGTATCTTACCACTGATCTGGATCAAAAATTCAGTTTCAATACTGATGGCCGGCCAGCCTGGACAATTGATTCAGAAGATGGATCCAGCCTGAGCTTTAATTCAATAATGACCGATCAGTTTGGAGATCATCACGGATACATGATATTGAGGATTCCATCGGGTAGATTGATAAAGGGAAAACCACTCAGAATTAAAGTGGCAGGCAGCCAATCAAATCTTACATCATGGTACATGACCTATAAACAACAGGTTAAAACCGGTGTGGCTCTTAACCCTTTTCCCGCTCTGATTAAGAAAGACAATGCTCTTCTTCAGCTGGTTGAAGCAGCAATATTCTATTTCGGGAAAGAAACAGATTGTAAAATCTATGCCAATAATAAGCTGGTTTCCAATGCTTTGTTAAAATTCGGCTACAACACTGTAAGCATCGGGCTTCCGCAGGTTTTAAAACCATCGAGGATCAATCTTAAAGTCATTGCTGGTGACTTTTCAATGTCGAATGGTGTAACTCTTGATCCTGTCAGAAAGTGGAATGTGGATTTAATCCAGCATTCACATACCGATATCGGTTATACAAGGTCACAAACAGAGATCCTGGCAGAACACCTCAGGTACATTGATTACGCACTCGATTATTGTGATGCAACGGATAATTATCCGGACAATGCAAAATTCAGGTGGACCTGTGAAGCCTCCTGGCCTGTGGATGAGTTCCTGAAATGCAGACCCGCGGAGCAGGTCGACCGTCTTATCAGACGCATAAAGGAAGGCCGTATTGAAGTTACCGGTATGTATTTCAACTTCGATGAGGTCCCGGATGAACAAATACTGGCTGCCTCTCTTTCAGCTGCAGGCCGGATCAAAGCCAGGGGTATCCCGGTAACTCTTGCAATGCAAAACGATGTAAACGGGATTGGCTGGTGTATGAATGATTATTTCAACCAGCTTGGCATTAAATATCTAAATATGGGCACACATGGACACCGTGCACTAATCTGTTTTGATAAACCAACAATGTTCTGGTGGGAATCACCGTCCGGAAAAAGGATACTGACTTTCAGGGCTGAACATTATATGACCGGCAATACTCTTTTCGAAATCCAGAACGGTGACCTGAATAAATTCCAGTACAACCTGCTTTCATATTTGAAGAACCTTGAATCCCTGAAATATCCGTTTGATGAAATTGCTATTCAATTGTCAGGTTATCTGACAGATAATTCACCACCTTCAACTCTGGCAAGCGAAATGATAAAAAAGTGGGATGAAGTTTTCGAGTGGCCAAAGATTTCGAATACAACTGCTGAATCTTTTTTCAGGAGAATGGAAAATGAACATAGTGACGATTTTCCAGTGATAAGAGGGGCATGGCCAGACTGGTGGACTGACGGTTTCGGGTCAGCAGCAAGGGAGACCTCGGTCACCCGAAAAGCGGCGGGAGCATTTAAAGCAAATACAGGAGCTCTTTCAATGGCGGCCGTTGCTGGCATTAAACTTCCTGAAGGGACTCAAAGTAAAATTGACCTGGTTAATAATGCCCTGATGTTTTATACTGAGCATACTACCGGATATTCTGAGAGTGTCAGGGAGCCATTCAGCCAGCCCACTATGGAACAAAGGGCTCTTAAGGAATCCTATGCCTGGGAAGCTAACCGACGTACTGCATCTCTCGGCGAAGATGCAATGGGATTGCTGCAAAGCCTGTTTAAAAGGGACAAAGAACCATCCCTGATCGTCTTTAACACCCTGAACTGGAAAAGGTCAGGCCTGGTTGTGATTTATGTCGATCACCAGATCATCCCGCGGGGGAGTATACCAGGTATTTACGACATTGATGGGAGTCGGGTTCCTGTTCAGGCTCTGTCGGGTCGCTCGGATGGCACATACTGGGCGGTGTGGCTGGATGATATCCCCGCCTTTGGATTTAAGAAATTTCTGGTCCGTCCACTGAACGAGGAAAACAGCAGAATCAGCAGGGAAGAACCTGCACTCCTTGAAAACAATTGGTACAAAATCATTCCGGACTATTCAAGAGGGATCATCAGGTCTTGGTTTGACAAAGATCTATCACTCGAGCTTGTGGATAAGAATTCAGAATACGGAATGGCCGAATTTATTCTTGAGCAGCTCGGAAACAGAAGCCAGATGGAAAGAAAAATGCTTATTGATTTTAAAAGATCTCCCCTTGATACAATATGGTTTGATTCGGTTACAGAAGGTCCTGTCTTTAACAGCATTAAGTTCTTTGGTGAATCTGAAACTTCGATTAATCCAAAAGGCTATTCGTTTGAAATCAGGCTTTACAATACTGAAAAGAGGGTTGAAATTGTCTGTTCAATAATTAAAAAGAGTATTACTGATCCCGAAAGTTTTTATATTGCTTTCCCGTTTAATCTTAAAGACGGTAAGCACTTTACTGAAATACAGGGCGGAATAATTGAAACAGGCAAAGACCAGATCAAAGGTTCTTCAAATGACTGGTACTGTGTACAGAATTTCACCTCCATCAGGAATTCAGCCGCACAGCTTGTAATGGGTTGCAATGAAATGCCATTGATGCAGCTCGGAGCTATTAATACCGGAAGGTATCAGGCCGGGGCAATGCCTCAGAGTACACATATTTTTTCATGGCCGATGAATAATTACTGGGTCACCAATTTCAATGCTGATCAGAGGGGCGGACATACCTGGACATATTGCCTGACTACATCGGATGATATCTCAAACGGCTTCGCATCCCGTTTCGGATGGGGCTCCAGAGTACCATACCTGACAAGGATCCTTCCGGGGGACGGTACCGGGGATAATACAAGAGAGGGGTCATTTATTGAAGGATGGCCTGTGAATGTTATTCTGGTAAGCGCCAGTCCTTCTGATGACGGAAAGACAATACTAATTCATCTGCGGGAGACTGAAGGAAAAGAGGCTCACCTCAGCCTGAAAAACGGATTGACTGGCAATCAGCTGGATATTTCCGGATCTGATGTTACCGGCAAGCCTATTATAGATTCTGGTAATACCATAAAACCTCTTGAATCAAAATTCTTTTTAATTAAAACAGGTTTTTAAATTGTAAATAAAGTGAACTTTGTAACTTGAGCTGCTGATTATTCCAATTTAACTGAAATCCTATGGAGGAACCCGGATATTTACACAGCACTGAATTTGCGGTAAGAGATTATGAATGTGACATACAGGGTGTGGTAAACAATGCAAATTACCAGCATTACCTTGAGCATGCACGGCACGAATTCCTGATTTCAAGAGGGATAAGCTTCGCACAACTCCATGAGGAAGGAATTGACCTTATCGTTACGAAAATTGAAATAGAGTATAAATTTCCGCTGAGAAGTCGTGACAGGTTTACAGTAAAAACGAATATCCAAAGAGAGGGAAATATCAGACTTGTATTCATGCAGGATATATACAGGACAGATGATCTGAAGCTCATCGTGCGCGCCAGGATAACCGGAGCTGCAACAAGGAACGGGAAACCGGTTTATCCCGGAGAAATACTCAAAAAGCTCGGATTAGATTGAAATTAAAATATTAATAAAATGAAACAAAAGAATTTACAGGCAAAAGCATTGAGCATCATTGCTTTTATGATGTTTTCTATATTTAACTCTTTCGCCCAGTCAATTGAAGGTGACTGGTATGGAAAGGCCGACATCCAGGGCATTGTACTGAGGCTCAATATTCACGTAAAGGCTGCTGAACAGGGATATACCTCCACCTGGGACAGTCCCGATCAGGGGGCGTTCGGAATAGCTTCAACCACAACCTCCTTTGTAAATCCCGATTTTTCAATCACTCATGCAGGAGCCGGCTTTAAATATTCAGGAATAGTAAATCCAGAATATACCGAAATAACCGGGAAGCTTGCGCAGGGAGGACTTGAGCTTGATATAACTTTCGGCAGAACGCCCATTGAGGCAGCTCTTAACAGCCCTGATGCCCTGAAGCAGAAGTACGAAAAACAGGAAGTCTATATAACCATGAGGGATAGTGTAAAGTTGTTCACATCAATATATACACCTAAAAACACTTCTGTAAAACATCCTATCTTATTGAACAGGACTCCTTATGATATAGAACCCGGCGGGCCCGGCAATTTTAATTTCTTTATGCAGCTCTATTCAAGATATGCGGAAGAAGAATATATCATGGTTTTCCAGGATGTCAGGGGAAAATACATGAGCGAAGGAGTTTATGAGGATATCCGTCCTGTCATCCCGGTGAAGAACAGCAATAAAGATATTGATGAAACAACGGACACATGGGATACTGTTGACTGGCTTGTTAAGAATGTCAGGAATAACAATGGGAACGTCGGCATTTTCGGGATATCTTATCCCGGATTTTATTCCACCATGGGAATTATAAATGCACATCCGGCTGTAAAGGCTGTTTCGCCGCAGGCACCGGTTACAGCATGGTTCATAGGTGATGATTTTCACCATAACGGTGCATTCTTCCTGCAGGACTGCTTCAATTTTTACTACAGTAACGGACAGCCCCACAGGAAGCCTACACGGGTGGGACATCCGGCATTCAGATACCCGGTTCCTGATAACTATGAGTTCTTCTTATCTCTTGGCGCAGTTAAAAATATTGCGCCAAAATACCTGGGGGACAGCATTAAATTCTGGGACGATGCATTTTCACATCCCGATTATGATGATTTCTGGAAGGCACGCGACCCCCGTCAGTATCTAAAGAATGTGACTCCGGCTGTCATGACGGTAGGCGGCTGGTTCGATGCCGAAGATCTCTATGGAGCCCTTAACACGTACGAAGCAATTGAAAAGCAAAACTCTGCTGAAACACAGAACTTACTTGTAATGGGGCCCTGGTCCCATGGACAGTGGGCATTCGGTGAAGCTAAACATCTTGGAAATATTTACTGGGGACTTGATGCTAACCAAAAATATATACTCCAGGAGGAGAACTTCTTTAATTATTATTTGAAAGCAAATGGTAATCCGGCTCTTCCTGAGGCTTTAATATTTGTCACAGGATCCAATGAATGGAAAGAATTTGCAACCTGGCCTCCGAAAAACTCTGTTAAAAAGAATCTTTATTTTCATTCCGGCGAAGCTGCATCATTTAAGGCCCCGGTGACTAAAACATCATTTGATGAATATGTTTCTGATCCATCGAATCCGGTACCATATACAGAAGATGTCCATACCAACAGGACAGAAGCATACATGACCGATGATCAAAGGTTTGCCTCCAGACGTCCTGATGTAATGGTATATCAGACCGATATCCTAACAGAAGACATAACACTGGCAGGACCTGTAAATGCCGATCTGTTTGTCACAACAACAGGCACAGATGCCGATTATGTGGTTAAACTGATTGACGTTTTTCCTCCCGATACAAAAGCTGATGATCCGGATCTTAAATATCCCCTTGGAGGTTATCAGATGCTTGTCCGCGGCGAGGTTTTCAGAGGTAAATACCGTAAAAGCTTTGAGAAGCCCGAACCTTTTGTCCCCGGACAGGTGACCGAGGTGAAATATGAGATACCCGATGTTGCGCATACCTTTAAAAAGGGGCACAGGATAATGATCCAGGTTCAGAATTCATGGTTCCCTCTTGTTGACAGGAATCCGCAGAAATTCGTAAATATCTACAAGTGCTCCGACAGTGATTTCCAAAAGGCAACCCAAAGAATATATCATGATTCCAGAAATCCTTCACATATAAAGATTAATGTCCTTCAATAAAAAACAGGGTTTTGGTATTATGAACATAAAATTTCTTTATTTTGGTTCAATATAAATAACCGATTCAAATACAGAATTATGGGAAAAAAGAGTTTCACGAGAAGGCAGTTCATGGCTACCATGGCAGCAGGTTCAGGAACAATGATTTTCGGCAATGTGGTAAATGCAATTCCTTCAGAGAGGAAAGCCCGGATGTTCGATCCTTTACAGATCGTTACCCTGGGAAAAACAGGGATTAAAACCACACTTCTGGGCATGGGAACAGGGTATAGCGGGTATAACCGTTCCTCAAATATTACAAGGGCGGGTGTTGCAGAATCTATTATAAAGGCTGCCTATGAAAGAGGTATCCGTTATTTTGACTGCTCCGACAGTTACGGAACACATCCGTTCACACAAGAAGCACTTAAAGGCATCCCAAGGGAAAACTATGTACTGGGAACAAAAATGTGGGTAACGGACGGGGGCATTCCGGAAAAGGAACGGCCTGATTCTGCAATTGTCGTTGACCGTTTCAGAAAAGAACTGAATACTGATTATATTGATCTTGTCCAGCTGCACTGCATGACAACCGGAGCATGGTCTGATGAGCAAAAGAGGTTCATGGACGGCCTTGAAAACCTGAAAGCAAAAAAGATAATCAAAGCGCACGGGTTATCGGTGCATTCCTTCGATGCACTCAAGGTGGCTTCTGTGCATCCCTGGGTCGATGTGATTCATGTCCGGATAAATCCTTTTGGAGAAGCCATGGATCAGCGGGATCCGTCGCTTATTGTTCCGGTTATCGAAAAATTTCATGAAGCCGGAAAAGGAGTGATCGGAATGAAGCTGATAGGCGGGGGCAAGCTTAAGGATGACCCTCAAAAGATCGAAGAATCGCTCAAATTCGTATTGGGGCTTGGAACTGTCGATATGATAATCATCGGGTTTGAAAAGCCGGAGCAGATCGATAATTATATTGAACGAATTAAGAAAGTGCAAAAAGTGTAAGGATGGGTACCCTGGCCGGTTTATAAGAGGGAGGTGGTTGTTTTTTAATAACTTAAGTTTTTAACCATGTTAAAGAACCTTTTTCCGTTATTAGCAAGTGTGTTTATATTTTGTACATCAACCGGAATATCCCAGGATGAAGGATTATCTTCAATACTGAAACCAGGCATAAATCCTGTAAAGCTCGCTGGTGATTTCAGTTTCACCGAGGGCCCTGCAGCCGACAAAGCCGGCAATGTTTATTTCACCGATCAGCCGAACGACAGGATAATGGTATGGAGTACCAAAGGAAAGCTGTCGACATTCATGCAGCCGTCGGGCCGTTCAAACGGACTCTTTTTTGACAGCAGGGGGAACCTGTGGTCATGCGCAGACGAGAAAAACGAACTCTGGTGTATAGGCCCTGATAAAAAAGTTGAATCAGTCCTGAATACATTTAACGGCAAGCTTTTTAATGGTCCGAATGATCTCTGGGTTGCTCCTGACGGAAGTATTTATTTTACTGATCCTTTTTACAAAAGATCATGGTGGAGCCATTCCGAAATGCCACAGGAGAAGCAATGTGTTTATTTTCTGAGCCCCGATCATAAAACCCTGAAACTGGTTGAGGACGAGCTTCTGCAACCTAACGGAATAATTGGAACACCCGAAGGAAAAACGCTCTATGTTGCTGACATAAAAGGTAATAAAACCTGGTCCTACTCGATTAATTCTGATGGAAGCCTGTCAGGCAAAAAGCTTTTTTGTGAAATGGGATCGGATGGCATGACAATCGACCTGAATGGAAATATTTACCTGACAGGAAAGGGAGTCACAATATATGATAAAACAGGTAAAAAACTTGGAAATATTCCGGTACCAGAAAACTGGACAGCTAATATTTGTTTCGGAGGGAAAGACAGAAAATCGCTTTTCATTACAGCAAGCAAGGGTCTCTATATGATAAGTACGCGTATGAAAGGAGCCTATTGATCAGCAAATAAAACCGCTTAATCAAAACTTTATCATATTTTTAATTCTGTGAAATAAAATATATATCATTGTATCCTGATTTGAAATTCTACAACAAATTAAAGTTTTAACAATTACGTTTCAAAAACAGGCAGAAATGGAAGGAACACGCAGAGCAGATATAAGACCGGGAATTGATGTGATGGTAGAACTCGCTGAAGACAAACGCACCGGACGGCTTACAGGGGGTAAGGTAAAAGAAATACTTACCTCGGCTCCGATTCATCCTCACGGTATTAAAGTAAAGCTTGAGAACGGAATGGTTGGAAGAATCAAGCAGATAATTCAGTCAAACTGACCCGCAACATTGTAAGTAATAACCCGTTTCCATCGGGTTTTTCTTTTGAAATCAAATCTGTTTTTTTATTTCTTCATATTTTTAAACTAAATTTGGATTGTGTGGAGATCCACTTTCCATGCAACGGTTAAGTTTCTAACTCAAATCCATTTAAAATGAAGTACGAGGATTTCATTATCACTACTTTAGGCAAAGGGAGTGTCATTTCCCCTTTAAAGGCCTCCCAGCGGGAAGATAGTCCCGTCTACAAATTCGTAAATGACAATGAGCGGATCCTTTATGAGATTTCACTGGATGATTTTTACAGATATAAGCAGACCGGGGAGACTCCTGTTTCTTTTGAAAAGGCTGGTCCCAAGGAAACAATCTTTTTTGAGCCTGCGAAAACAAAAGTTGCAATAGTAACATGCGGAGGGTTGTGCCCCGGGTTTAATAATGTTATAAGGGCCCTTGTCAATCAGCTTATTTACAGGTATGGTATTACCCGGATATTTGGAATACAATACGGATTTGAAGGGCTCATTCCCAAATACAACCATTCCGTGATTGAGCTTACAGCCACTATGGTAAGTGATATTTACCAGTCAGGCGGTACGATACTTGGCACATCAAGGGGGAATCAGGATGTCGGGCAGATGGTAGACACTCTGGAAATCCTGAATATCAATGTCATTTTCTGTATTGGGGGCGACGGAACACTCAGGGGAGCCCATGCCATTTACAAGGAAATTGAAAAAAGAAAACTCAAAATATCAGTGGCAGGCATTCCGAAAACAATTGACAACGACATTGATCTGATACAGAAATCATTTGGTTTTGAAACTGCTTTCTCTATTGCCAACGATATAATCATGAATGCCCACAACGAAGCTCACGGTGCTTACAATGGAATTGCACTTGTAAAGCTTATGGGAAGAGATTCGGGTTTTATTGCAGCCAGTGCCGCACTTGCAGTGCAGGAAGTGAATTTTGTCCTAATCCCTGAAGTACCATTTGATTTATATGGTCCGCGGGGATTTTTGAAGATCCTGAAAAAACGGCTTGAAGAGAGGCATCATGCTGTAATAGTTGTTGCAGAAGGGGCAGGACAGGAATTTTTTGAAAATGAAAACGCAGAACTCGATGCCTCCGGCAATGTCAAGCACAAAGATATCGGGATCTACCTTAAGGAAAAGATAAGGGAAGAATTTAATGCCAAGGAATTTCCCCATTCAATAAAATATATTGATCCAAGCTATATCATCAGGAGTGCCCCTGCTAATGCAAATGACAGCAAATTCAGCAATCTTCTTGCCCAGAATGCTGTCCATGCTGCACTGTCAGGTAAAACCGACTTCGTTGTGGGATACTGGAATTACGAATTTACCCTGATGCCCATTTCTATAGTGGTGGCAAAAAGGAAAAAAATAGATGTTGAGGGGGAATTGTGGTGGAATGTCCTGGAAGCTACGGGCCAGCCTATAAGCATGAAAAATCATTGATATGATCAGGACCATCATTTTTGACCTGGGAAATGTGCTTATCAGCTTTATCCCTTCTGAATATCTGAAGAAGAAAAACTACCCTTCCACCATAAGAAATATAATTCTCGCTGACATTTTTCAAAGTGAAGAATGGAAGAAGCTCGACAACGGAGACATTACCGTTAACGAGGCTATCGATTCAATTGCACTCAGATCTGCCCTTAAAAGGGATGAAATAGCCCTTGTTTTCAATTTCAGGGCCGATATAATGTTTCCCCTTGATGACAACGTCAGGCTGCTTCCTGAGCTAAAAAAACAGGGTTTTGGAGTATATTACCTTTCCAACTTTCCCCTGGATATATTTGAGGATGTAAGAAACGATTATTATTTCTTCAGGCACTTCGATGGAGGCATCATATCTGCAGAGGTAAAACTTTCCAAACCTGATGCGAGAATATACCAGTGTTTTCTTGACCGATACTCGCTGAATGCCGGAGAATGTCTTTATATTGATGATATCGAGGAAAACATCAGGGCGGCAGAATCAACCGGGATGCAGTGTCTGCTGACCTACGGTTCTCCGAAAATAGCCTCACAGATTGAGGAAAAACTGAATATCAGGCTGGGAAACTAAATTTTACATGATATTCTCAGTTATGGTTTTAAAATTCCGCACTATCTCCGGCCGCTAAGTATTTTATTCAATTCTCAGCGACTTAATCGGTGTCTTCTGCTTGTTTAAATAATTGTTAATAAGACACATAGACGGTTTTTATTGAGCTTTGCTTAAAATATGATTCAAGGCCGGTTATTGTAGAATTTAACTAAAATCCCGGCTTTGCTCCTGCCAACAAGTTTTTCAAGTTCCACTGCAGATGTTAGTCTGATTTTTTCTGGCGAGTCAAAAGTTTTAAGCAAGATCTCTTTTGTCTTTGGTCCGATACCTTTAATGTCATCCAGTTCCGATTTTGTCATCCCCGATGAACGTTTGTCACGATGAAAATTAATTCCGAACCGGTGAGCTTCGTTTCTCATTTGCTGTATCAATTTCAGACTGTATGAATTTTTATCAAGGTATATCGGCACTGAGTCGCCCGGGAAATATATTTCTTCGAGCTTTTTTGCTATGCCAATCATTGTTATATTTTCTCTTAATCCAAGCTTTTCAAGGCTCTTCATTGCTGACGAAAGCTGTCCTTTTCCTCCATCTATAATAATAAGCTGCGGAACCGGATTATTTTCATCAAGCATTCTTTTGTATCGTCTGTAGATGACCTCTTCCATAGAAGAAAAATCATCAGGACCGCTAACCGTTTTTATATTGAAATGCCTGTAATCTTTTTTACTTGGCTGTCCGTTCCGGAATACGACGCATGCGGCAACCGGATCCTTTCCCATGATATTTGAATTGTCAAAGCATTCAATATGAACAGGAATAACGGGCATATGAAGATCATTTTTCACTTTTTCAAGATTTTTTCCTGTTCTTGAAGCAGGCTTATGCTCAAGCAGCTTTTTTTTCTGGTCAAGCCTGTAATAGATCGCATTCCTTTCTGCCAGCTCCAGGAGCTTGAGTTTTTCCCCTATCTTGGGTATTGTATATTTGATTTTATCAAGTTTAATATCAGGATGAAATGGCACCAATATTTCTGGTGAATCGCTTGAAAAACGTTCTCTTATCTCAGTAATTGCAGATCCAAGCAAAGACTCTTTTTCTTCATCAATCCGCGATCTTAATTCAAGCGTAAACGCCTGTACCACGGCGCCTTCTACCACTTTAAGATAGTTTATATAGCACCTTTCATTGTCCTGGGTAAAGGCAAAGACATCGACATTCTTTATGGTATTGCTGACAACAGCGGAGTGGCTTCTGAATCTGTTCAGAATTTCTATCTTTTCTTTTAGGATCTGGGCTTCTTCGAAACGTAAATCCCTGGAAAATTCCGCCATTTTAAGTTTCAGATGGCTGGTGACCGTCATGATATTTCCTTTAAGGATATCTCTTATCTGGCGTATTGTTTCATCATATTCCGTAGCACTTTGATTGCCAATGCAGGGGGCCTTGCAGTTACCGATATGGTATTCCAGGCAGGCTCTGAACTTACCTGCTGAAATATTGGCTTCAGTCAGGCTGAAGTTACATGTTCTGAGTTTATAAAGCTGCCTTATCAGCGTCAGAAGTGTTTTTACCATCAGTCCTGATGTATAAGGGCCGAAATACTGCGATCCGTCCTTAAAAAGATTTCTTGTGCTGAAGACCCGTGGAAATGGTTCGTTCTTTATGCAGATCCGGGGGAATGTTTTATCGTCTTTTAAAAGTATGTTATATCTGGGCTGGTGTTTTTTAATGAGGTTATTCTCAAGTAACAGTGCGTCTGATTCATTTTCCACAACAATAGCCCTGACATCGGCTGCTTTGTTAAGCATTACTGTTGTTTTCCCGCTCTGATTCTTTGCAATATAAGATGTAACTCTCTTCTTCAGGTTCTTTGCCTTGCCGATATAGAGTATTTTTCCGTATGAGTCAATAAACTGGTACACTCCCGGATTATCAGGAAGCGAGCAGAGAATTGATTTTATATCCTTAATATTTGACATCGGAAATAAGATTCAGGGGCCAAAGATAGTAAATGAACGGGATTGCTTCGTCGTCCCGGATATCCGGGACTCCTCGCAATGACGGTAATTCTCCAATTCAATTGCGGTCATTGCGAGTCCCGCATCAGCGGGACGAAGCAATCCCATCAATGATTCTGGAAGTTTAAAAAGAGAATCTGCATATTAATCCTTAAACAGCGATACGTGTTTGAATTCCCTCACATCAAATAATCCTCTGTCGCTCAATTTTAATTCCGGGATTACAAGCAATGCCATGAATGAGAGCGTCATGAATGGTGCGGACATTTGTGATCCGTATGATTTAACCAGATCAGATAATTTTTCATATGCCGATGCAATTTTATTCACCGGTTCATCCGACATAATTCCCGCTACCGGGAGCGGCAGGGAATTGATTTTGTCAGCATTTACCACTGCCAGCCCGCCTTTCATTCTTATAACCTCATTTATTGCAGAAACAATATCAGAATCATTAGTTCCTGCACAGATAATATTATGGCTGTCGTGAGCTACCGAACTGGCAAAAGCGCCTGCTTTCAATCTGAATCCTCTGATAAATCCAACTGCCGGGGGCATATCCCTATAACGGTCTTTCACAACTATCTTCAGGATATCTGATTTTAAATCCGCTTTAAGTACTTCTCCCTTCTTAACATCTGCAATTATTTCCTTCGTTATCAGATCTCCGTCAAAAGCTTCAATAACTCTTAATTTTACTCCACCCGCAGTAACTTCAATATTGTCTTTTACAATTTTCTTACAATTGAAATTGTTCAGCGGATCGCCTTTTTCATAATTAAAAAGAACTTTGCTTTTTTCATAGACCTTGTCGCCATTTATCCATGTTTCCAGAACATTCATTTTTTTGAAATCATCAACAATAATAAAGTCAGCCGGCTGACCTGGCTGAAGCAGTCCTGTTCTCAGGCCATAGTGCACAGCCGGATTAATAGTACAGCTCCTGATGACATCAAATAGATCAAAACCTTCATTTAATAGTCTGGCAACTAATTTGTCTATATGCCCTTTTACAAGCATTTCAGGGTGCAGATCGTCACTGCAGAGCATTATTTTTTCAGGATCTGTTCTGAAAAGGTCTTTAAGATCATCCAGGTTTTTTGCAGCGCTTCCTTCCCTGATGAGGATCTTCATTCCAAGGGCGATTTTTTCCCTGGCTTCTTCAATCGTTGTGCATTCATGATCTGTACTTATTCCCGCAGAAACATATTTTTTTAATTGATCCCCACTTAAACCAGGTGCATGTCCATCTATCGGCTTGTTCAATCTATGTGCGATCTCAATTTTTTTCCAGACTTCAGTATCATTATATATGACCCCTGGAAAATTCATCATTTCAGCAAGATATTTTATCTCCGGAAGTTCCAGAATCTGCCTTATATCCGCTGAGTTAATTGTTGCTCCCGAAGATTCAAAGGATGTAGCCGGTACGCATGACGGTGCTCCGAAGAAGAACTTCAGAGGCACCCTGGCGGAATCGCTTAACATATATTTAATTCCGGCGACTCCAAGAACATTTGCTATCTCATGCGGGTCCGAAACAACAGCTGTTGTTCCACGTGAAACAGCCGCCATTGCTAAAGATCCAGGCGTTACCATGGAACTCTCGATATGAATGTGTGCATCTGTCAATCCAGGAAGAATATATCGATGCGGAGCTGATGTTTTCCTGATTATTTTATGTATAAGCTTATTACTGACAGTAATCTCCGCTGGATAAACCTGTCGTTCATGTATGTCAATTAACTGTCCCGATATTCTCATGGTTTACTTTGTTTTCGGATATAAGATTGCTTCGTCGTCCCAATAAACCGGTACTCCTCGCAATGACCCTACTCCATATTATTTCGTTTATATTTAATTACAAACTACAACCTTGCTACCGTCATTGCGAGCGCAGCGAAGCAATCCTTTTCCCTGATCATGTACTGTCCCCTTGCCACCGTCATTGCGAGCGCAGCGAAGCAATCTTTAAACCTGATCACGTACGATCCATTTACCTTTGTCACCATGGCAACGGATTGCTTCGTCGTCCCGATAACACGGGACTCCTCGCAATGACCCTGCTCCCATATTATTTTGTTTATCTTTAATTACAAACCAGAACATGTTCCACGTGGAACCTTTATCGTCCAAGATACATTAAAAGAATGTTTACATCAGATGGAGAGACTCCGCTTATCCTTCCGGCCTGACCAATGTTGGCTGGCCTTATTTTTGAAAGCTTCTGTCTTGCTTCAGTTGATATTGATAATAATTCAGTGTAACTAATGTCATCCGGAATTTTGACCTTATCGAGCCTTTGAATTTTTTCTGCAACAATCTTTTCCCTTTGGATATATCCTTCATACTTGATTTTAATTTCAGCCGATTCAAGTACTTCATCCATCATACCGCTTTCTGCTAATTCGATCATCTCCTTGCCCCTGATCTCATTCAACAGTGCTTTAATATTTATCTGTGGACGCAAAGCAATTGAAATTGCCTTTACCTTCTGACGGACATTACTTGTTCCTGCTTCATTAAGTAATCTGTTAATGCTTCCCGGTTCTATACTGGTTTCTTCCAAAAGTGAAATAACCCTTTCGACCAGCTTCTTCTTTTGTTCCATTATTCCTAACCTTTCCTTTTCCGCCAGCCCTACCTCAAACCCTTTTAATGTTAACCGCTCATCTGCATTATCCTGCCTCAGTAAAATCCTGTACTCTGCCCGCGCGGTGAACATTCTGTATGGTTCATCTATTCCTTTTGTTACCAGATCATCGATCAGAACCCCTATATATGATTCATCTCTCCCCAGAATTATCCCTTCGTGTTCCCTCAACTTTAAGACAGCATTGATCCCCGCCATCAACCCCTGTGCACCTGCCTCTTCATATCCTGTGGTGCCGTTTATCTGTCCTGCGAAATACAGACCCTTTATTCTTTTCGTTTCCAGCGTATGCTTAAGCTGTGTCGGTTGGAAGAAATCATATTCAATTGCATAGCCCGGTCTGAAGATCTCTACTTCTTCAAGCCCCTTTACTTTTCTTAATGCTTTTAATTGAATGTCCATCGGCAGACTGCTTGAAAATCCATTAAGGTAGTATTCTGTGGTTTCTCTTCCCTCAGGTTCAATAAAAAGCTGATGTGCTTCCCTTTCCTTAAATGTCACAATCTTATCTTCAATGCTGGGACAGTATCTTGGTCCTCTTCCTTTAATTCTTCCCGTAAATAACGGGCTGAATTTCAATCCTTTTCTCAGCTCCTCATGCACTGCTTCATTTGTATGAGCAATAAAACAACTCATCTGCTCTCCAGTTTGTTTTCCACTGTTCAGATACGAAAATGATCTTCCTTCCTCATCGCCCTTTTGCTCTGTCATCATCGAAAAATCTATCGTCCTTCCGTCTATCCTGGCGCTTGTGCCTGTCTTAAGTCTCTCTACTGAAAAGCCTATTTCTTTAAGCTGTTCACTTAGACCTGTCGACGCTTCATCGCCTGATCTGCCTCCTTTTATGTTTTTAAACCCAACATGCATCAAACCATTCAGAAATGTCCCATTAGTAAGTATAACTGCCCTGCTATAAAACTGTGTGCCAAAGCTTGTTTCCACTCCGGTTACCCTGTTATCTTCAATCAAAATCCTCTTCGCCTGTTCCTGCCATATGTTCAGATTATCAGTTCTCTCCAGTACTTTTCTCCATTCCACACTAAATCTCTGCCTGTCACATTGAGCCCGGGGACTCCACATAGCCGGACCCTTTGACCTGTTCAGCATCCTGAACTGTATCATACTCCGGTCAGTTATTAATCCACTAATTCCCCCAAGAGCATCTATTTCCCTGATTATCTGGCCCTTCGCTATCCCTCCCATTGCCGGATTGCATGACATCTGAGCCAGCTTCGTCATGTCCATTGTAATTAACAGAGTCCTTGCGCCCATTTTTGCGGCAGAATGCGCAGCCTCACAGCCGGCATGACCACCCCCAACAACAATAATATCATAATTAAAGCTCATTCCGATATATTTATAAATTCCTTCAGCTTCTCCTCCTGCCTGCTGAACATAATCTTCTTGTCTTCTTTCTTCTCATCCCTGTACCCGCATAAATGGAGAACTCCATGGATCATAACCCTAAACAATTCCTCTTTAATTCCTGAGTTGTAACTCCTGGCATTTCTCCTGATTGTGTCAATGCTCATGTATACTTCCCCATTCACTGTCCCTTCTTCTGAATAATCAAAAGTAATAACATCCGTATAGTAATCATGCTTTAGAAATTTCCTGTTTATTTCTACCATCCTCTCATCACATGTAAGAATAAAAACAAGGTCACCCGGTGTTTTGTTCTCATCCGTGATGACCTTCTCCAGAAATCTTTTTATTTCCTTTGTTTTATGAATCCTGTACTTTATCTGATCATAGTAAATCTTTACGCTCAATTAGATACCTCCTTAAAGCTCATAGTCACACTATTACCCTTTTTGCTGTATTTTATCGAATCAGAAAGCTTAGTCATAAGGAAAACACCTCTTCCGCTAAGCTCCTCAATATTCTCAGGCAGTGTAGGATCAGGAATTCCCGAGGGATTAAATCCTTCCCCTTCGTCAGTGACTGTAATTCTTAATTCGTCATTGTCATATTCAATCTCGACGTCCACAAGTTTTTGAGGGTTATCCTTATTCCCGTGTTTTATTGCATTATTCACAGCTTCCAGAGCGGCTACCATGATTTTTCCATAGTTATCCTGATTGATCCCGATCGATCCCGTCATTTCATCGATAGCGTTCTCGATAATCCTAAGGTTGCTCATCCTGGACTCCACTTTTAATCTTTTGTACATTTTAGCCATTCCGCTGCAATTTTTCAATTTTACATGCAAAAGTTATGCAATTTCTAATTTTTTTTCGAGATCCACAATTCCGGATCCAAATTAACCTTCCCCTCCCATATCATAAACTTCAATATTGCCTTCCCGCCATTTTCAATATCGCTGAATACTTTACCTATTTCCTGCTTTGTTTCAACCTTATCTCCCTGCTTAACCTTAACATTCACAATATTCAGATAAACTGTGAAATATTTACCATGACTTATCATTACTGTCATATTTGCACCAGGTATTGAAAACACTCTGGCTACTACACCCTTGAAAACGCATCGCACCGGTGTTGACCCTGAGCTTGTGATTTCAATGTCAATATTATTCTCTGTCACATATTTTAATACAGGGTGTTTTTGCACCCCGAAATGGGTTGTAATAATTCCTTTTTCCACTGGCCATGGCAACCGTCCCTTATTTTCATTAAAATCGTCACTAATGAGCTTCTGCTCAGGGGTTAGATCTGTTGTAACATTTCGCTTCCTTTCCTCGTCTATAATTCTGTTAATCTCCCTTTCTATCCTTCTTGCAATTCTTTTCTTCTCCTCAAGATCTCTTTGGAGCTGTCTTTCTTTGCTACTCAGAGACGTAACTATCGATTGCTTTTGATTCTGCTCTCCCTGAAGAAGAAATTTCTGTTGTTCCTCCCTTGTTTTTAATTCCGATATTCTTGAAAGGTCCGCTTCCATCTTCCTTTTTGAAACCTCAATTTCACTCTTTAATTCCTGAATTATTTCTGATTCCTGCCGGCGGAATTTTGTTATTTGCTGCAGATACTTCATTCTTTTATACCCCTGGTTAAAATCCTTCGCCGACAAAATATATCCTAATTCCGAATTACCCTTTGATGATCTGAATGAACTTAGTACGGTTTTTTCATAATCTTGTTTCAAAACTTTCAGATCACCCTCCATCATACTTATAGCAAGATTATTAAGTTCTAGTCTGCCACCCAGAAGCAATATTTCATCCTGCAGTCCCTTTACCATCGATTCTCTAAGGTTAAGCTTTTTTCCGATTATTTTCAATTCACTCAGGCTTGCCTTTTTTTCCTTTTCTGTTTCCTTGAGCAAATTATCAACATACGAAATCTCTTCCAGTGTTTTATTGCGCTGTTCTTCCAGATCCTTCTTCGTCTGACAAATAGCCGCCGAAAGCATCCCTAAAATCAAAAGAGTACATATGAAAACTCTTTTCATCTGATCTTTATCACCTTATATCCCTGTCCTGCAATTGATCCTATCTTTCCCGACCACGGACTCTCAATCCTCTTTATCTCTATGCTTATCCCTACCGACTTAAGATCATCATTAATTTCGATCCGTCCGGGATAAATTATTTTACCTTCATTTTTTATGTCGCTTAAGTCTATGGTTATATTTCCTGAATTGATGTCGCCCTCCAAATAGGTTTGTTTAAGCTTTTTCCGCTGGCAGTCAATAATATATTCAACCCTCTTTCCATGAATATCATACTCTTTCCGGAACTCTCCTTTTACACATTCCAACATAACAGCCCTGTCTTTTTCCTCAACCACTATATCACCAAGAACGGTAAATAAAAATGATGCATCTATCCCGTATTTTTTTGCAAGTGCTTCCGGCTTTCCAACAAGCAGCTTTTTATTGAACCTGTCTTTTATGATCAGCGTGTCCCTGGTAATAAATGCCCTTCCTGCTTCAATTCCTGTCCTTGACCTTACGGTAATCATCATTGAGTCAGGCCTTCTGAATTTAATATCTGCAATAAACCTCACGGAAATGTTATCCTGGATAACATTAATTTCAGCCTTTTGTATATTGAAGTCTCTGTTTGAAAGGTTATTCCGTGAAACTGACTCCAGACTGTTTTCAGCAATTGTTGTATTACCGCTGCTGCCACCTGCACCTCCCGCTTTCCTGGTTGAGGAACAACCTGAGAGTATTACAGAAATAATCAAGCATATGTATACTATTTTTTGCAATTTTCCATCTCCTTCCTTAGGTTTGTTTTTGTTCCGTCAAGCATTATTGCTGTTTCCCAGTTTTGAACAGCCTCATCACATTTGCCCATCTTCCTGAGAATATAACCATAATGCTCGAAGTACTCTGCATCGCCCTTTTTACCTGCTGAATCAATTATTTTCTCCATTATTTTTGCAGCGGCTCTTGCTTTGCCGCGTTTATATAGAACCCAGGCGTAAGTGTCGAGAAAAGTATCATTATTTTTGTCCTTTTCAATTACCGTTCTTGCCATTTGTTCAGCATCTTTCAGCTGCATGTTCTGTTCAGCCAGGTAGTAGGCATAATTGTTCATTACCGTAAGATCACTGCTGTCCATTTTCAGCGCTTCATCATAAGCCTTGAATGCTTCTGTATAATTCTTCATCCTGTAATTAATGTCTGCCCGCATTGTGAGAACCTGGAGCTTTAGTTGCTGGTTATCGCCTGCAAGTATGTCGGCTTTGCGTAACTCTTCAAGAGCAATATCATAGTTATCGTTCTCCATTGCTCCGGTTGCATAGAGCATTTTTGCAATTATCGAACGGTTAAATTTCGTCGAACAAATTTCGCCTCTTTTCTGGAGTTTTTCATAGTCCTTAAGCTCATAATAAACGAGCAAAAGCTTTTCCCATGCATAGTAATTTTCAGGATTCAGTTTTATAAGCTCTTCAAGGCGGGAAGCTGCTTCTGCAAGTTTGCCCTCCTTCTGTAAAAATTCAGGCCTCAGAAGCATTATCAGATCATCGTCCTTATATGCAGCTTCCAGTATCATCACGGCGAATTCCATTTTTCTTCCGTAATCTTTTATAATATCCTTATTATCGATTAATTCCGCCACAAGTGATGTCTTCTCTTCCCTTGTGATTTTATTGTTTATTAATACAATGTTGAGAAGATCAAACAATTCATCATAAGTTTTTTCCGTCAGCATAAACTCACAGAGCGATAACTGTATTGCCGGATTGTCAGGATTCCGTCCTATAAGCTGATTATAAACCTCCCTGGCCTTTTCCGGTTTGCCTTCTTGCCGGTAAATTGCTGCGAGATAGCCATTAAAAGCTATATTATCAGGATCCTGGTCAAGAAGCAGTTTAACCTTATCATTGGCTTCCCTGAATTTCCCTTCAGCTATAAGGTTTTCAACAAGCGGAAGCGTAGTGTTTTCGTTGACACCATATTTTTCATCCAGCCTGTTCAGAAGGTTACGCGCCTTGTCATAATTCCTGTTCTGGGAATACAATTTTGCAAGGGAAACCTGCAGATCCTCTTTTTCCGGATAAGCTTTAACTGACCTTTCATAACAGATTATTGCACTGTCGAGGTTGTTTTGCTGATGGTAGATACTGGCCAGAAGCATATTATACCAAAGATTACCTGGTTGCATCTCGCTCGCTTTTCTGATGTATTTTTTTCCATTTGCAATATCTCCGTTAGTCAGAACTATCTGGGCCATCTCGTAGTATGTTGCGTCGCTTTCAGGATTAAGAATCAGGCACTGTTCCAAATATTTCAGGGCCTCACCAAGATTTCCCATTAGCTTCAGCCTTATGGCATCGACATAGAGGTAATTAAAAGCTGAGACATCATATTCCTTGCCGGCTTTTAGTCCGGGGATCAGTTTTTTACTGCATGATTGCTGAAAGAATGCAGCAGTAATTATTAAAAACAATATTATTACTTTCTTCATCATTAGTGTTTTCCTGTATGGCCAAAACCGCCCTGTCCTCTTTCTGTCTTTAACAGTTCATCAACAGCGATCCATTCAGCCCTTTCATGTTTTGAAATTATCATCTGGCAGATCCTTTCCCCGTCTTTTATAATGAAATTCTCATCAGACAGGTTTATCAGGATTATGCAGACCTCTCCCCTGTAATCAGCATCAATCGTGCCAGGAGAATTCAGAACAGTTATCCCTTTATTGATTGCAAGCCCGCTGCGAGGTCTGATCTGTGCCTCATATCCAACCGGAATTTCCAGGTAAAGCCCTGTTTTGACTAATACTCTTTTCAGTGGCCCGAGCACAATTTCCTCATCGATATTAGCCCGCAGGTCCATGCCAGCTGCATGTTCGGTTGTATATTCAGGCATTTTATGCCTTGATTTATTAACTATTTTGATTTTCATTTCACTTTTCTGCCGAGGAATACACTCAGCAGCTTGTCCTTATGCTGAGCATAGCCGATAAAAATAAGAATTAAAAATGTATTAATCACAAGCTCTGCAGCAAGCCCGGGATATTTAAAAAACCTTCCGAATGAAACCATAATTATGGCCAGAATAAAATATGGAATATACTGCTTCATGCCATAATTAACCTTGTACCGCTTTTCAGCAAAAACAAAAGACAGAATAATCATTGAACCATACGATGCAATGTGGGCCCATGCGGAAGCCATGTAACCGTAAACAGGAATGAATATCACGTTTATAAGGACAGTGATCACTGCACCTATAAGCGTGATATAAATTCCAAATCTTGTCAGGTCGTTAAGCTTGTACCAGATGCTGTGGTTGATATAAATGCCATAAAAGAGATATCCCATGGCCACAATTGGTACAACGGTTATTGCTCCCCGCATGTCTTTATCAATAATCAGCTGAAATCCGGATATATATAAATTAATTCCCAGGTAAACCAATAACATGATAATAATGAAATATTTCATTATGAATGAATAAGTTTCCTTTGCATTTTCATATTTGGCCCTTTCAAAGAAGAAAGGTTCTGCAGCAAACCTGAACATCTGAATGAACAATGCCATCAGAACAGCGATCTTATAACCTGCACCGTATTCCCCCACAGTTGCAAGCCCTGTTTCCTCACCGGTAATTCTTCTAAGTATAACTTTATCGAGAGTATCATTTATTGATCCGCTGAGGCCCGTAATAAGAAGAGGAAAAGAATAATTCATCAGTTTAGTCCATATTGCCCTGTCAAAAACCGGTTTCTTTATGATTATAAAAGGCAAAAGCATTAAAAGAGTTGATACGCTGCCAATAAGGTTGGCTAAAAAAACATATCCGACTCCATATCCCGGGTCATATACCTGCCTGAACCAACCATGACTTTTTTCATACAATCCGGGGGCGATTATAAGCAAGAACACCACTGCAATTAAAGTAACGACGACATTGGCTACCTTTATTGCACTGAAAATGATTGGCCTGCCTTCCCGTCTTAGCCTGGCAAAAGGAATGGCCGAAAATGCATCGATCGCGACAATCGCGGCAAACATCCGTATATAGTCATGATTATCCTTGTAATTAAGTGCCGCTGAAACAGGTGAGATGAAAATATTTACAAGAATCAAAAAAACCGATGAGGTTAAAAGAAGGCTCAGAAGAGTGGTGCTGTAAACTTTTTCATAATTCTCCCTGTTCTGCGAAAACCTGAAAAAGCCGGTTTCCATTCCATATGTAAGAATTATCAGAAGGAGCACCATCCAGGCATAGAGCTCAGTAATTACTCCGTATTGAGTTGCGGTGAATATTCTTGTATAAAAGAAAGTTACGATCCCGTAGTTCAGGAATCTTGGAACTATTGTACCAAATCCATATATAGCCGTTTGCTTTGCTAACGTTCTGACTTCGTTCACTTTATGGAATTTTTTACGGAATAATCCGAATGATTTGCTTTCCTGCTATTTAAGGTAAGCTCTATAAAAACAATCAATTTGAAAACCATTTCTTTCATGATCGGGCAAAGTTAAATATCTTTGCCGTCAGATTTGCAGAACGTTATTAACCAAATTTTAATTTTCATGAACACAGCTGCCAGACATTTTTTAGCACTCCCCATCATTCTTCTACTCATTTCATGCAATGCTCCAGTGGACAATAAAGATACAATTGTCCTGATTAAAACAACATCGGGCGATATTAAAGTAAAACTCTACGACAACACTCCTTTGCACAGGGATAACTTCATAAAGCTTGTAAATATGGGATTCTATGAAGGAATTTCATTTCACCGCGTAATTAAGGATTTCATGATACAGGCCGGAGATCCTGCAACCAGGACAGGCCTGACAAAAGAGCAGCTTGATACGCTTGATAAGTATACGATTCCGGCTGAATTCCGCAGGGAGTATTTCCATAAAAAGGGAGCTCTTGCAGCAGCGCGCGAAGGAACCGATGTAAATCCTGAAATGCGTTCATCAGGCACCCAGTTTTATATCGTGCAGGGCAAAAAACAGACTGAGGCAGATGTAAAGGCAATCGAAGATAGGATCAACAGCAATATAAAACAGGCTTTGTTCAGCAGGCTGATAAGAGAGACTGCCGACAGTGCCCGCCTGTCAGGCAAACCTCTTCAGGACAGCGAAGTACAGGAGATTGCATCAATGAAAATGTTTGAATACCTTATCACTACCGGTGAGTTCAAATTCTCACAGGAACAGATCAATTCATACATGAATTCCGGAGGCGTGCCGCGTCTTGACGGTACTTATACAGTATTCGGAGAAGTCATTGAAGGAATTGAGGTTGTCGACAGGATTGCTGCAGCTCAGACCAATAGTGCCGATAAGCCTTTAAATGATATTAAGATTGTCAAAATGAAACTGGTCAGTAAATAACAAATCTGATCGTAACCGGGACCGAAATGATTAACAAAATTCAAAACCTGCTTGAGGAGATCTCTTCAATTAAATTGAATTCCCCTCCGGATCTTGAGTCGTTCCGCCTTAAGTATCTGAGTAAGAAAGGGCTTATAACGGAACTCTTCGAAGAGTTCAGGGGAATAAGGGCAGATCGTAAGAGAGAAGTCGGACAGAGGCTTAATGAACTTAAGCAGAAAGCCCAGGACAGATATAATTTTTTTAAACAGGAGCTTGAATCAAAAGAAGATTCAGACAGTGAAAATGACCTTACCAGACCGGCGTTTCCATATCCTTCAGGATCGCGCCATCCAATTTCAATTGTAAGAAAGGAAATTATTGAAATTTTTTCCAGGATTGGCTTCACGGTATCGGAGGGACCTGAAATTGAGGATGATAATCATGTGTTTACCAAGCTGAATTTTGCTCCCGAGCATCCCGCAAGGGATATGCAGGATACTTTTTACATATTCAGGAATTCAGCTGAAGATTCAAATCCTGATGACATACTGCTCCGGACACATACTTCCTCAGTTCAGGTAAGGGTAATGCAGAGCCAGAAACCTCCTATCCGGACTATTTCTCCGGGAAGGGTTTTCAGGAATGAAGCTATCTCGGCAAGAGCTCACTGTATTTTTCATCAGATTGAAGGACTTTATATTGATGAAAATGTGTCTTTTGCAGATTTGAAGCAAACTCTGCTCTTCTTTGCCAGAGAGCTTTACGGCAAGGAAACGCAGATTCGGCTGCGTCCATCTTATTTCCCATTCACAGAACCTTCGGCTGAAATGGATGTAAGCTGTGCCATCTGCGGCGGAAAAGGCTGCAATGTATGCAAGTATACCGGATGGCTGGAGGTTCTTGGATGCGGCATGGTCCACCCGAACGTACTTGAAGCCTGCAATATTGACACCAAAAAATACACAGGATTTGCCTTCGGAATGGGTATCGAGCGAGCTGCTATGCTTAAATACCAGGTAAATGACCTAAGGCTTTATTTTGAAAATGATCTGAGATTTCTCGATCAGTTTAAAACAGCTTTATAGATCGCTTTGAACATAAAACTGAGGGTATTGTTATTGTTTTAAAGCTACAGTAAAGAATGAGACAGAATGATATAAGTGTTCCTTTATGTGATAAATGTGCCCTTGAAACCGGTTCGATCTTCAAACACCTTACTGCTGAAGAGGTTGAGATGATCAATTTCGAAAAGGAATTCAGGCAATACAAGCGGGGAGATGTTCTTTATCAGGAGGGAAACCGTATAAGCGGATTTTACTGTATTCACAGCGGTATCATCAAGGTTTACAAAACAGGTTTTGACGGAAAAGAACAGATTATCAGGTTTGCGAAGGCGGGTGAAATTATTGCCTATCGGAGTGTCCTTAGCAATGAAGCGGCATGTACATCTGCCAAAGTAATTGAAGATTGCCAGGTTTGTTTCATTCCTTCCGAGATCCTGATTTCATTCATTAAAACAAATCCTTCATACGCCCTGGAATTGCTGAAACTTGCCTGTCATGAGCTGGGAGAAGCAAATTCATTTATAACCGACATTGCTCAGAAAACAGTAAGGGAAAGACTGGCTGAAATATTACTTCTTCTTGTAAATGATTTCGGCCTCGATGAACAAAACTATCTTAAAATTTCCCTGACCCGCGAGGAGCTGGCCAATATTGTTGGGACAGCTACCGAGTCAGTCATAAGACTATTATCAGAATTCAAGACCGACAAACTGGTAGAGCTTAATGGAAGAAAAATCAGGATCATAAATAAGAAGGGTCTCGAGATGATCAGTAATGTGCTGACAAGATTATAGATCACTTCCAATTACAGTTTTAGTGCTATCAGAACAGTGTTCCGTTCTGGTCGCGGCGGAATTGCTTACCAAGATGCCTGTAAGCATGTTCTGTGGCTTCCCGTCCGCGCGGAGTACGTTTGAGATAACCCTCCTTTATAAGGAACGGTTCATATACCTCCTCAATGGTTCCGCTTTCTTCCCCCACTGCTGTCGATATCGTGTTTAAACCTACCGGTCCTCCTCCAAATTTGTCAATAATGGCCAACAGAATCCTGTTATCCATCTCATCAAGTCCATGCTGATCGATATTCAGTGCTTTAAGACCGTAACGGGTTATTTCCATGTCGATCTTCCCGGAACCTCGTACCTGTGCAAAATCCCTGATCCTCCTGAGAAGAGCGTTGGCAATTCTTGGTGTACCCCGGCTTCGCCTTGCTATTTCAACAGCTGCGTCATCGTCGATTTTTACATTGAGTATACTGGCTGATCTTTTTACTATCCCGGTCAGTACATCATGATCATAATATTCAAGGTGAAAGGTAATGCCAAATCTTGCCCGGAGGGGGCTTGTGAGCAATCCTGAACGGGTTGTTGCCCCTATCAGGGTGAATTTATTAAGAGTAAGCTGGACCGATCGCGCACTGGGTCCTTTGTCGAGCATTATATCTATCTGGAAGTCTTCCATTGCAGAATACAGATATTCCTCGACAACAGGGCTAAGCCTATGAATTTCATCAATAAAGAGGACATCCCCTTCCTGAAGGTTAGTAAGTAATCCGGCAAGATCACCGGGCTTGTCCAGTACAGGGCCGGAAGTGACCCTCAGATTGACTTTGAGCTCGTTGGATATAATCGCTGCAAGGGTTGTTTTTCCCAGTCCCGGAGGCCCGTGAAGCAGCACGTGATCGAGAGATTCGCCTCTTTGCCTGGCAGCTGTGACAAAAACAACGAGATTTTCTATAATCTGCTTCTGCCCCTTGAAGTCATCAAGAGTAACCGGACGGAGTTGTTTTTCAAATTCCGGATCACTTTCTGTAATATGTTCTTTCCTTAAATCGAAATCTTCATCCATATACAAATCTGCTAAACAAAGATACTGGTTACAAGTTCCTCGTTGCTAGTTGCTGGCTGCTAGTTGCTGGCTGTTTTATTAATCAGCAACAAGAAACCAGTAACAAGTAACTTGTATCATTTAATTAGTTTCACGTTACTTTCGGGAAGATTTATTTTAACACCGTTAATGCTGACCTCAACATCATCTTTATATGTAATTGTTAATACAGGAACACCTTCCTCATCGTATTTCTTCCATGTTTTCTGCCTGATTCCCATCCTGTAGAACTGTTCCTCCCTGGGCCTCCCGTTCTCATAATAGTAAATCAGCTGGCCATCGGGATTTCCCTGGACATAAGTACCCTTGAATCTTATTTTTCCGTCAGGGTAATATGATTTCCACAATCCGTCGCGCAAACCAACTATATATTTTCCTTCCTCAGAATTATCGCCTGACTTATATTTCCAATCGCCATTTTTCTCACTGTCGGTATAAACACCCTGGGCAATGATTTCACCTGTTGCCGAATATTCGGTATATGTTCCGTCACGCTGTCCCTGGAAATACTCTTCTTCCCTGAGCAAGGTTCCGTTTTCATAGTACCATTTCCACAGGCCATCAGGACGACCGTTATTATAAGACCCGGTCTGTTCCATTTTACCGGCATTATTGTAGAATTTCCAGACACCCGAGCGTCTGCTATCAGTATATTGTCCTTCGGCCTGTGTTTTACCATCAGGATAAAGATCTTTCCATTTTCCGTTGGATTTTCCGCCATCGTCAACAATACCTTCAGAAATAAGAAGGCCGTTATCATTATATACGAAGGCGTTACTGACCTTGCCGTCAGGTCCGTATTCCCTGTGAACACCAACAGGAACCTTGTTCCTGAATGGTCCGCTGTAGATCAGCTTATTATTCTGGTCATACCTGTTTTCAATCTCTATATCAGGCTGATCCTCAACTTCCGATTTTACAATTGAACCGCTGTCGTACAACATTGTAAGTGTTAGTACACCTCTGGTATCATATTCCTTGAAATAGCCGTGAAGCTGATCATCCCTGTAGTTCTTCTCAGATTTTACCCCTCCGTTAGGATAGAATTCCTTCCAGACTCCCTGTTTCAGACCTTTGTTGTCGGATCTGTTGATTCTTTCCCTGCTTATCAGGAAGTCGTTGTTGTATTCAAGCAATGTGACCACCATTCCGTTTCTGTCAAGTTCCTTGGATAGTCCTTCCTTTTTTCCATTGTTATAGGAAATAGTCTGCTGAATTTTACCATTGGGAAAGTAGAAATATTCGGTCCCTTCTTTTCTGTCACCGGCAAAGAGTTCTTTTGAAAATATATAAAGACCTTCAATGGGATCTTTTTTATATTTATATGAATATCCGTTCCTTTTACCGAAGAGGTAATTTATTTTTTCAATGGTGTCTCCGGTCTGGTCAAAGAATACCCATACGCTGTCGAGCTGGAAACTTGAATACTTTCCCACGGATTTATTAATGCCCGTCACGTAATAGCTTTTCCAGAATCCTTCAGGCTTGCCATTTTTTAAAAGACCCTCGCTCGAAACTGTTCCATTAGGATATTTGAAAACCTGATAACCATCCTGAGGTGTCTGTCCGGAAGCAAAAAGTCCTGTTAATAAAATAAAAATAATAAATAGAGCTTTTTTCATTTTTACAGACCGAGTTTTTCAGAAATTTCCATCATCCTGATTATTGGTTTGCGTGCTTTCATAAGTATGTCATGATCGATAATTATCTCAGGCTTTTCATCCCTTAGACACTTATAAATTTTTTCCATGGTTATCAGTTTCATAAAATTGCATTCACTGCAACCACAGGTCGAGTCTCTAGGAGGAGCCGTGATAAAAATCTTAGCAGGATTCGCTTTCTTCATCTGATGTATGATGCCTGGCTCTGTCCCGATAATATAAATGGCAGCATCGTCTTTTTTTGTAAATTTAAGAAGGGCAGCTGTCGAGCCGATATAATCTGCTACCATTCTTACAGGGAGTTCACATTCAGGATGAACAATTATTTTTGCTTCAGGGTTTTCTTTCTTCAGCCTGATTATAGCTTCAAGTGAAAACTCCTCATGGACATGGCAGCTGCCGTTCCATACAACAATATCTCTTCCGGTCATATTGAGTATATAATTTCCAAGATTCCTGTCTGGTCCGAAAAGGATCTTTTCCCCGGCAGAAAGTGATTCAATAACCTGCACTGCATTTGAAGATGTGCATATAATATCGGAGAGGACCTTTACATCAATATTCGTATTTACATAAGTAACAACAGTCCTCCCGGGGTTATCTTTAATAAATTTACTGAAATCTTCAGCGGTGCAGGAATCAGCAAGTGAACATCCTGCATTTATATCAGGAATGAACACCCTTTTTTCGGGAGAAATTATTTTTGCTGTTTCAGCCATGAACCTGACCCCGGCGAAAATAATTATATCTGCATCATTTGAGGCAGCTTTCTGGGAAAGTGCAAGGCTGTCGCCTACAAAATCAGCAATATCCTGTATATCACCAGTCTGGTAATAATGAGCAAGTATAATTGCATTTTTCTTTTCCTTCAGCCTCCTGATCTCAGAAATGCAATCTGTAATATCTAATATGTTCATTCGATATTTGATTCAAAAAATATTTGGGCTAAAGCCCGTCAATCTTCCATTTTCACCTTACAAAAATAGTATCCTAAAATCTAATTCCTATCAAATTATCAATAGCTATATATTATTATTATAAACTATTAAAAATTTAATTATTTATGATGAATATAATATCCTGTTAATTGTGTTAAAACAATATTCAGATTTATCTTTTATTTTTCGTAATCATTATCCGGTAAACAACTTTTCAACAGCTCAAAAAACATACCATTTTTGAATATCAATCGATTAGCAAAATAATTAACAGCTGTTAATGTTTGGTTACCAATACAGGTATTTAAACAAAAGTAGAAGTTTTACTGTTCATTTAAAGTTTATAGACCGGCTTTCTTCAATTATAACTTTTCACTAAAAGTTTGATTTGATTCTGAATTATCCGGGACAGTTAATAAAAAGAGAAATATTATAATTTATATTCATGATATTAACATATAATTGACAGTATTAAAAGTAAAATATAAGCACATCTTCATTACAAAGGAATCAGGGTAATCAGTTTTATTTCCTGTTTATTTACCCCATCCCCAACCTTGCTCAGCCAAAGCGGCTACGCGAAGGCGAGGGGGGGGGTGTAAATAAAAGCATATTATTTTCTTAAAACCGGCAATTATATTAATTTGCACATGATTAAAAGCTAAAATATAAAAAAAGTGGAAAACAGGAAAATAGCAATCGCCTCCGATCATGCAGGTTATTACCTGAAAGAAAAAATAATGAAATATCTGATCAGGAATAATACAGAATTAAAAGACTTTGGATGCTATCGTTATGAAGAGACAGATGACTATCCTGATTTTGGTCATCCACTTGCAAAAGCAGTTTCAAGCGGTGAATTTGATCTGGGATTTTCAATTTGCGGTACCGGAAACGGAATAAACATGACCGTAAACAAGTATCAGGGGATAAGAAGCGCTTTGTGCTGGAATGAAGAAATCAGCCGTCTGGTCCGAAAACATAATGATGCAAATATATGTGCTTTACCGGCCAGATTTATTAATGACTCTGAAGCTCTGCTTATTGTCAGGGCTTTCCTTGAAACAGAATTCGAAGGAGGTCGTCATAAGAGGCGAATCGACAAGATCACTTTAAAAATGTATTGATATGCTTTCAAATTCATGCAGGTACGGCATACGCGCTGTGGTTTATCTGGCCAGCAGATACCCCGAAAAAAACAATATCGGAATAAAAGAAATATCAGGTGATCTGAAACTTCCGACACCTTTCCTGGCTAAAATCTTACAGCAGCTTGCCAGACATAAGATCCTGGATTCGGTAAAAGGACCTAATGGGGGATTTTCTCTTCATAAGAAGCCGGAATCTATAACTATACTTGATGTTGTTAAGATTATCGACGGGGAAGCTCTCTTTAAAAACTGCCTTATTCACGACGGATCGTGCGCTGAGGCAATGAAAAAAAAGAAAACATGTCCGGTACATGATGACTATTCAAAGGTCAGGGCAGATATTGATAAGTTGTTCAGGGGAAAGACGATAGAAGAGCTTGTTAAAACGGCAAGCGGTTCAGATAAAATATTTATCTGACTTTTTTAAAATATGGTTCATAGAACAACCATATGCAAACAGCCGATGCAGTTCCGGCAGTATTGAACATAATATCCAGAATATCAGCCTTCCGTGTATCAGTGAACCCAGCCTGGGCCAGCTCCATAAGAGCACCAAAGAAAACCGGAATAAGTGCAACAACAATTATCTGCCTTGTGTTTGAAAACAAGTGCCTGTGTTCAAGTATAATCACTGCCATAAATATAAAGTAGAGGCCGAAATGCACGAATTTATCGAGATAGGGTATATCAAACAGTCCTGCACTTTCAAAAGTCTTTGCATTGGCAAGACTCAGGTAAAGTATTACAAGTGAAAAGAGAATTGAAAACTTGTTCTTCTTTATCATTTTATCAGTTTGGTGCAAATTTAGGCATTAGAATGATATTTTCTTTATAATTTTAAACGATTCATCAAATCCTAATGGCAGGTATATATATTCATATCCCTTTTTGTAAGAAGCTCTGCTCATACTGTGATTTTTACCATATTATAACGCAGGCAGAAAACAGATCTTATGTCGACGCCCTGATAAAGGAAGCATTTATCCGTAAGGACTA
>JBBSAP010000024.1:0-32895 GCA_038252165.1 Bacteroidales bacterium
AAGTGGCCGGAATGATGTGCCCGAATAATCTGCAGGAGTTTTTGAAATGGATGGATGGTTCAGATAAGATCAATGTGTTTATCAGGAAAAGGAAGAAGTGTATCAGCCTGATAGCATCTGCAGATTTAATATTGATGATGGATTTCAATCAGCCTGGCAGGCTGGGCGAAGCAGAAGAATATGTTACCCGGTCATCTGCCATAAAAGTAATTATTGATCACCATCTTGAACCAAAGGACTTTGCAAATCTGATTATTTCTGATCCTTCAAGGTGTTCCACATCAGAGCTTGTTTATGAAATGGTTACCTTAATGAACGGCGGGCCTTTTCTTAATAAATCCTATTCAGATGATATTTATGTTGGTATTATAACCGATACCGGAAATTTTGAGCACGGCTCTTATACGGGAAGGACACTTAGAATTATTGCCGGTCTTCTGGAATCTGGAGTTGATAAAGACCTGTTACTGAATATAGTATATAACAATTTCTCAGCTGACAGGATGAGGCTGATGGGGCTGGCACTGAATCAGCGAATGACTGTTATAAGCGAATACGGGACCGCTTATATCCATCTTACTAAAAAAGATCTTAATGATTTTAACCATGCTAAAGGAGATACCGAAGGATTTGTAAATCTGCCCCTGTCTATTAAGGGTATCAACTTTTCAGTCCTCTTTATTGAAAAGGATAATTTTGTAAAATTATCCTTCCGCTCAAAGGGGAAATTTCCGGTTAATGAATTTGCATCGAAATATTTTGCCGGCGGTGGTCATCGTAATGCTTCAGGCGGAGAATACTATGATACTCTTGAGAACACCATGAAGTACTTTCTGAAAGTTCTTGAAGAGAATGCCGGTCGTCTGAAAAATTTACTTTAACTAATGAGAACTGAGCTTTTTATAATTATCATATTTATTTTATTATCCGGCTCTTGCAGAAATGAAACCAACAGCCGTAAGGCAATAGTGAAACCCGGGAATAGTGAGATGACCGAACTGAACAGATATCTTGTCCAGAAAGACAGGGAGATAATTCAGAATTATAACGAAAGGAAAGACCTGAAGATGACCGAGTCGCCGACAGGATTATGGTATTTAATTAAAAATGAGGGGAGTGGTCAATTTATTAAAGACAACGACAGGATAGCTATGAATTATGAATGCCGGCTTCTTGATGGTACAGTCTGCTATTCCTCAGATGATACTGGCCCCAAAGAGGTTATTATTGGAAAAACTGACATTGAACCAGGGCTGAATGAGGGTCTCAGATTATTGAAGCCAGGAGCTGAAGCCGTGTTTATACTGCCTCCGTTTCTGGCCTATGGGCTTGTCGGAGACGGGAAGAAAATACCCCCCAGGACTATTATAGTTTACACGATTACTCTCCTTGAAAAAAAATAAATGGAATGATTATTGCGGAAGGAATTGTTACTAAAAACTCACTTATGGCACACGGTATTTCATTAAGGCATTTATTTATGCTTTCAGGTTTTATTACTTTAATCTCTTTAATATCATGCAATCCTGAGGTAAATAATGAAGAACTCGAAGTAAAGGAAGAAATGGACATTTCGAATTTCATTTCAAACAATGATACCATTGATTTTGTAGTAAAGAACAGTGGATTATATTATTATGACCTTTTTGAAGGAACCGGAGCTCAGGCTGAAACTAATGATACTGCATATATAATTTACGTTATGCAATACCTTAACATGGGAGTTTTTGAAACCAATATCGGAACAAAGGATACTCTTAAAGTGCTTGTAAACGGGGGAAAGTATCTCAAAGGGTTTGAGGAAGGTATTTCTTATATGAAGGAGGGAGGCAAGTCACTCTTAGTTGTCCCTTCCATTCTTGCATTTGGTTCGGAGGGAAGTTTATATGTTTCACCTTATACCCCTTTTCTTTTCCAGATCTACCTTGTAAAGCTAAAAAAACATTAAGTGGTAAAACCAGTCTCACTGGATGATGAACACTGCCAGCCGGTCATTAATCGCGGGTTGATTTTTCTTCCATTCTGAAATTGTCTTTGTCCTTATATTTTCGCCCTTAAGTGTAATGTCCATTGCGATGCATAGTAATGTATCATTGCTGCAAGTGGAAAGAATTGATTCGAGCATCCTCTGGTTGCGGTAG
This sequence comes from Bacteroidales bacterium, assembly GCA_038252165.1. Lineage (GTDB taxonomy): Bacteria > Bacteroidota > Bacteroidia > Bacteroidales > VadinHA17 > LD21. The sequence continues at coordinate 2,142 of JBBSAP010000024.1, forward strand.
GGTGTTTCCATGAATATCTGAGCATGGCCGTCATGCGATTTTTTCTCCAGTTCCCTGAGCTTTGATGCCCTGTCGGCTGGTTTCACGGGAAGATATCCGTTGAACGAAAAACTCTGCCCGTTAAGACCTGATGAGATTATTGCAAGTAATATCGATGATGGGCCTGCCATTGGAATCACCCTGATCCGTCTCCGGTGAGCCATTGAAACCAGCTTTGCACCGGGATCAGCTATGCCCGGCAGACCTGCCTCACTCATAATCCCCATGTCCGATCCTTTCATCACAGGTTCAAGGTATTCTGCGATCTCCGATTCGTTGGTGTGTTCGTTCAATTCATGGAAAACTGTCTCATTTATCGGAAAATCCTTGTCAATGAGTCTGAGGTACCTCCGTGAGCTTCTTAAATCTTCTACCGCAAAAAGTCTTAATGATCTGGTCACTTCAAGTACTTTCTCAGGTATAACCTTAAGGTAATCATCATCGCCCAACGTTACGGGAATTAAATAAATCTTTCCGGCTGCCATAATACTTTTCTTAAACGTAAATTTAAAAATTATGCAGGTGAGGTAATTAAAAAGCCATAAAATAAGTAACGCATGTTGAAAGTTAAGGAATTTTAATTTAGGTTTGCTCCGAAAATATTCTAAAGTGAAAATTACTTTTCTCGGTACAGGCACCTCCCAGGGTGTACCGGTTATCGCATGCGATTGTGAAACATGCCATTCCGGTGATATTCATGATAAAAGACTCAGGACATCAGTACTTGTTGAAAAGAATGAGATTAATTTTGTCATTGATGCCGGACCTGACTTTCGTCAGCAGATGCTGAGAGAAAATGTGAAGCATCTGGATGCAATTATCCTGACTCATGAACACAAGGACCACATTGCCGGAATGGATGATGTCAGAGCCTTTAACTATAAAAGTCAGGATGCTATTGACATTTATGCCGAAGAGAGAGTTCAGAAGGCTGTTAAGAAAGACTATTCATATGTGTTTGCAGAATATCAGTACCCGGGAATTCCAAAGATGAGACTTAACCCGGTCAATGAAGAGGGATTTTCTGTAAAAGGGATAGCCCTGACCCCATTAAGGGTGTTTCACTACAGGCTTCCTGTTTATGGATTCAGGATAGGTAATTTTGCCTATATTACCGATGCCAACTATGTCCCTGAAGAGACAAAAGAAAAATTGTTCGGTGTTAAGTATTTAGTTATAAATGCTTTAAGAAAGGAGAAGCATATTTCTCATTTCAGTCTCAGAGAAGCAGTTGATCTTATAAGGGAAATTTCACCAAGAAAAGCATTTATAACGCACATAAGTCATCAAATGGGTTTTCACGAAGAGATATGTGCAACACTGCCGACCGGAATAATGCTTGCTTACGATGGGCTGAGCTTCTTTTGTGATGAGTGACTAATACTGAACCTTCTTTTTATAGCTTTTAGCAAGCTTTTTCTGATAATCTTTCGAAAAGTAATACCTGTTTCTTCCAAGCTGTTTTGTATTTAATCTTGAAGCTTTTATCCTTTTTTCATAATAAGGATTCTTTTTTGAGGAAGCACAACCGGCCATGAAAAACATGGAAAGAAGGAGTAAAAACAGTAGTCTCGATATTTTTTTCAGGAGTGCCATAATTTACAATATTTCCTTAATACTTTTTAAAACAGTTTTTTTAGTCTCCCGTAAGTTCTAAATTGCATAAAATTTCAAATACAATTCTAAAAATCTGTTAAATGATATACCATAAAGCTTTTGTCCGGATTGCTGTTTTCTTAATTTTTCTGATTCCATTTCCAGTAAGTTCACAGTTGCTTGACAAAGTTCATATTTCGGTTCAGACCGGACTTTCAACCGACAGTATAACATTGTCTGACAATACAAGTTTTCTATTTAAACGCAGAAAATCTGTTTTAAGTTTCCTACTTGACGAAAAAATGTATTCTACGAGTGATATTACCGCTTTAAAATCAGGAAATAACTATTCGCTTGAATTTGATAAAAAGATCAGACTCGTTCTTGTAAGTGATGAATCTGCAGGGCCAGGCTGGCAATGCGGGATTGAATTTGAAAATATCTCCGGTGATACTGTTTCAATAAGCAATGTTATCCCTTTTGATTCAGATAATGAATCAGTCAATATTACCGGCAAAGGCCCATGGGATCTTGCACGCGCCTGGCTGTTTCGTCCCGGTTATCGACCTGTCAGAGTGATCCTCCCGGATAATGCATGGGAGATGGGTTATACTTCATTTGAGGCTGACAGCGGAATTTCGGTTTGTGCAATCGCAAGGCGTCAGCATACACAGGGAGGCCAGATGCAGCGGTATCAGACTATTCTTCCTCCCAAAGCAAAGGTTTATTATAATATGTATGCCGATATCTTCAGGGGAGAATGGCAAAACGGCTTAAGACTTATGTTCAGGGACAGGTATTTGTACGATATTGATAAATTCGACAATTCACTATATGAAAGGCCCGATCTTTCCTGGATCAAAGAGAGCTACCTGATAATGCTCCAGATGGCCTGGGACAGGGAGTTTTATGACAGGACTACCGGAAAATATTCATTCCCTGACCTGATCAGGAAAGGGAATGAACTTTTTGGAAATATTGACGTGTATGGAATTTGGCCTACCTGGCCGCGCCTTGGCCTCGACGAGAGAAATCAGTGGGATCTTTACAGTGACCTCCCGGGAGGGACAACGCAGCTAAGGAATTTCGGACGACTCGCACGCCAGAGCAATACAAAATTCTTTATCGCTTATAATCCATGGGATAACAGCACCAGAAAAGAGGATCATCTCAAAGGGATGGCCAGGCTGATAAAAGAGACTGAGGCGGACGGTGTTGTGCTTGACACACAGGGAAGCTCAAGCTATGAGCTGCAGGCGGCAGCCGACAGTGTCCGGAAAGGCGTTGTAATGTTTTCCGAAGGTATGGCGGTGACAAAAGATATGCCCGGGATCATTTCAGGAAGGGTTCACAATGCGATATTTTTTAGTCCGGAACTAAACCTCAACAAGCTTATAAAATCTGATTTCTCAATATTCAGGGTTTGCGATGTTGGAGAGGATATTATTCACCGCGAAATAGCTATTGCATTTTTCAATGGATATGGTACAGAATTGAATATGTTCCGCCCCGGAGGAAGGGATGAAAATTACAGTGACGATCTCGATTATCTTTCCAGGACAACTTTCATCCTCCGACAGAATAATGACGCTTTTCTGGATAAGGACTGGACTCCCCTGATTGACACTGAAGCCGATAATGTTTTTGTGAACAGATGGTCATCAGGAAAGAAGACTATTTATACCGTACTTAATATGAGGAGCGAAGGAATTGAAGGAAGGCTTATTAAAATTGTAAATGACAGCCTCAGGCATTATGTTTCGTTATGGAATCACGAAAACATTTTTCCTTTTTCAGAAAATGGAATTAATTATGCTTCAACAAGGGCTGAAGGCTGGACTGCTTCTTATTCCGGAACAAGGCGGGAAGGCTCCGTCGATTGCATAGCTGAGCTGCCCCTGCTTTTAAAATCTGAGCTTAAAGGAGATTCAATACTTTTAAAGGCTCATGGAAAGAATAAAATACTGGTGTGGAAGGGAAATCCTTCATATAAAACTATTTTTAAGGAGTTTGATCTTGACAGGGATACAATTGTCAGGATAAAGGACATCTTTGGCTACTATGAAGGAAAGATTGTGGTCCAGTTATTGGACAACAAGCATCTCCTTGACGAGAATATACATATATTCAAAGGAGGAAAGCCCTGGCTTATCAGCTCTGTGGTCCCTACAGTAAGGGCTACTGGTATTGCACCTGACATGATTCTTATCCCTGGAACTGAATTTACTTATGAGGTTAGTACAGGGGAGGACTTTATTCCTTATCCTGAAGTCAGCGGAATAAGCTTTACGGTTGATAGCTTCCTTATCGATAAATACCCTGTTACAAATGCTCAGTATTATGAATTTCTCCAGAGTTCAGGTTACAGGACTTCCGATACAGCTAGGTATTTAAGACACTGGGAAAGAGGTATTTACATACAGGGACAGGAAAGGTACCCTGTTGTTTACATTAGCCATGAAGATATGAAAGCTTATGCAAGATGGGCCGGTAAAAGGCTTCCTACCCAGGCTGAATGGCAGCTTGCAGCACAGGGGACTGATAAGCGGATATGGCCATGGGGTAACGAATTCCATGGAACAAAGTGTAATAATGCATTTGGGAAAACCACCCCGGTGGATGCTTTTAGCAAAGGTATGAGCCCTTATGGAGTAATGGACCTTGTTGGGAATGTATGGCAAATGACTAATGACATGTACTTTAACGGATCATACTATTTCATTGTAATAAGGGGTGGCAGTTTCTACAAACCCGACTCAAGCTGGTGGTACATTCAGGGAGGGCCCCAGCCTCTTGATAAAACCCAGATAATGCTTATGGTTTCGCAAGGTTATGACCGGAACTCCACAGTGGGGTTCAGGTGTGTCAAGGATATAGACAGCAATAATTTCAGAGGCAAAAAATAGAAAGTAGAAGATTGCTTCTCCCAGCCATTAGGCTGAGCTCGCAATGACCGTTTATAAATAAAAATCCCCTCTTGGGAGGGGGAGGGATAGGTTAATATTCAAACCTTCAGTTTCTTCTCAATCTCATTTATCTGGTTCCTGAAATGCTTATCGGTGTCGATAAGGTTGTTGACAGTCTTGCAGGCATGAAGGACAGTTGCATGATCCTTGCCTCCGATATGGGAACCTATGCTGGCTAATGAAGCCTTTGTGAGGCTTTTCGAAAAATACATTGATACCTGTCTGGCCTGTACAATTTCCCTTTTTCTCGTTTTCCCCTGGATCATTTCGATGGGGATCTTGTAATAGTCGCAGACAATTTTCTGTATATATTCAATTGTGATCTCGCGTCTTGAAGTGCTGACCAGCTTTTCTACCATCTGGTGAGCCAGATCAAGTGTGATCTCCTTCCTGTTCAGTGTCGACTGTGCATACAGTGATATCAGAACAGCTTCAAGCTCCCGTATATTGTTGGATATATTTGCTGCCAGGTATTCGAATATTTCGTCAGGCAGTTCTATACCGTCATTATAGGCTTTCTTTTTGAGAATTGCCAGCCGGGTTTCATAATCCGGTCTTTGCAGATCGGCCTGTAATCCCCATTTGAACCTCGACAACAGTCTTTGTTCCATCCCCTGAAGTTCTACAGGCGGCCTGTCGCATGTAAGGATCAGTTGTTTGCCCGATTGATGGATATGATTAAAAATGTGGAAGAATGTGTCCTGGGTTTTTTCCTTTCCTGCAAATTCATGTACATCATCAAGAATAAGCACATCGATCATCTGGTAGAAATGCAGGAAATCGTTTTTATTATTGTTCCTCACCGACTCCACAAACTGTGTCTGGAACTTGTTGGCATTTACATACAGAACAACCTTATCAGGGTGTTTTTCCTTTACAAGTATCCCTATTGCCTGAGCCAGGTGCGTTTTCCCGAGTCCTGAATCCCCATAGATCATAAGAGGATTGAAGGCAGTGCCTCCCGGATTATTGCCAACAGCTATACCGGCTGATCTGGCAAGCCTGTTGCATTCTCCCTCAACATAATTATTGAAATTGTAGTCGGGATTAAGTTTCGGATCAAAATGCACCTTTTTAATACCGGGAATTACAAAAGGATTTTTTATTGAGGGTTGAGTTACATCGAATGGAACCTGAACAGGTTTGTTATGAAGATCTGTCTTGTTCCGGGAGGGATATCTTACTGTATAGGGTTTTCCGTCGGAGTAATTTGCGTTTTCAAGCACTACGTTGTACTCAAGCTTGGCATCAGTACCGATCTCACGCCTGAGTGTCTTTCTGAGGATATCAATATATTGTTCTTCGAGGTATTCATAGAAAAAAGGACTGGGAACCTGAATTGTCAGGACATTGTTTTCAAGCTTTAAAGGAATAATAGGTTCAAACCAGGTCTTAAAACTGACGGAAGGAATAATGTCTTTTATTATCTGCAGACAGTTATTCCAAACATCATTGTGCGATTTGTTCATGAAAATATTTTGTTAGTAGTCCTAAGGTTTCCAGTCGTGCTGATTCAGATAGCAATATTTGTAAAAAAATAACTTAAAAAAAAAATTTTTTTCGCTTGGTTATATCAAAAATAGTATATGGTTTTAATCATCAGCGACTTATACAAAAAAATATTTTTGTATAAATTAATTCATTGAACATCAAGTATTTATAAGCACAAAAGTTGGTTTGTCGGTGTAAGACAATTTATTATAAAATACTGATCAAAATTAAACAGAAAGCAAAAATAATGAGGACTATTTTGCCATCATTTTATACATCTATTTTAAGATCAAGATACTGTGATTTTTGTAATAATCCTATTCATCCGGGATATTTTTTTTGCCGAAGAGCGAAAAATGTACATACCGTTTTGGATTAGCCTTCATATCGAGTAAAAGAAGGTTCAAACTCTCCAGACTATTTGAGAGATTAGTATAAAGGGAATCATTTGTAATCAGTTTTCCGGCAGTTCCCTTTCCGTTGTTAAGGTTCCCCATTAAAACCGATGCTTTTTCGAGGCTCGATTTAAGATTGTTCACTGAACTGTAAATATCCGCTGCAGCAAGGGTATCGGCAACATTCTCCAGACTGCTGAATGTTGACGTGAGTTTACCTGAATTTTCAGCCAGCATCTGTGTGAATTTATTTATGTTTTCCAGAGTTGCCTTAAGTTCCGCCTCATCAATGCTTTTGACTGTATTGCTGAGACTTGCGACTCCCGACTTTAGATTGGTCCTGAACTGTGGATCCATGATTTCATTGACAGAACCGATAACGGTATCAATTGAAGAAATCAGATCAGATATTTTTTCTTTCAGAGGGCCAAGTTCACTTTCAACTTTAGTGATCAGCGATTCAGCAAGCCTCCCTGGAATTGTGTCTCCGTTCGAATAGGTCCCGGGTCCGTTGCCATAGACAAGCTGAATCTTCATTCCGGCAATCAGCGAGGCGGTGGTTATTTCAGCAAACGTATTCACCGGAAGCTTGAATCCCTTATCGACTGAGATGGTTACCAGAAGCCTGCCGCTAAGGGGATCAAGGAACTTAATACCCTGCACAACTCCGACCCTGTACCCGTTAACCTCGATGGGACTTGATTCGGCCAGACCTCCAACCTTATCGTAAACAACATAGTAATTAGCTGTTTTGCTGAAAAGATCCTTGCCTTTAAGAAAATTATATACCCAGATAAATACCAGTAGTGTAATTAAAGCTGTGAACCCAATCTTGACTTCATTCGAGATTTTTTTCATTTAAGGTTATATTTTGTTTTATTTTATTTTGAGTTCAGGGCATCCTGTAAAGGTAGTATTTTATTATTTTTTACCGCGATCACAAAGGCATCCGGGTAAAGTATCTCTAATTTTTTCCGGTATGCTGCAGCCTGGGAGTAATTGGAAAAACTTCCTGAAGCGTACCTGAAAAGATTCGGAGAGGAGAGTTCTACAACATCTTTAATTCCCTTGAAATTCTCAGGTACAAGCTTCTTTTTTTCAGCTGAGGTTGTAATCTGGATCATGAATTTAAGCTCATCAGTCACTGGAAGAGAGTCAGAGACTGAGGTATCAGGTTCTGCAGCCTGATCCTTTTCATTAAAGGTTGATATATTGGTTTTCTTGTCAATTTCATTTATGTAATCACGGGTAGCCCTGTAAATTGCCGAAGCGATATAATCCTGTCCCTCACTGGAGATAAGGTATTTTTCCTCGTCCGGATTTGTAATGAACCCTGTTTCAACAAGCACACTTGGCATTGTGGTCATATATAGTACCCAGAACCCTGATTGTTTTACGCCACGATCAATCCTCCCAGCCCGGTTTTTTAATTGGCTCTGGATGGTTGAAGCAAACAAAGTGCTCTGTTGCCGGAATGTATTTTGCATTACCGTGAACATTATATATGATTCGGGCGACTTTGGATCAAAACCTTCATATTTGGTAGAGAAATCATCTTCGAGAAGTATTACTTCATTCTCTTTCATTGCAACTGCAAGGTTCTGTTCATTCTGAGCAGGTCCCATAATCCAGGTTTCAGCTCCTTTAATAGTGCTTCTGCTAATCGAGTTTGAGTGAATTGATATAAACAAATCGGCATTGTTTTTATTTGCAAAATCGGGTCTGTCCCTCAATTCCATAAATACATCAGTTTTCCTGGTATAAAGGACCTTGACATTTTTAACATTCTGTTCGAGATACTCCCCTGTTTTCAGGGCTATTGCAAGATTGATGTTCTTTTCCTTGCTTATTGGTCCGATGGCTCCCGGATCTTTTCCTCCATGTCCTGCGTCGATCACAATTACCCAGGTCTTTTCAGATGCAATATTGTTGGTCAGGCCTGAAAGCAGCAGAGACGTAAATACTGCAACAAGCAATTTCTTCACGTATATATAATTGGTACGTTCTTTGTCGTTTATAATCTCTGAACCCATATCTAGTTCATGTTTTTTTAATTAGTTTTGCGCCTGACATCCGGACGTCACACAAAAACTGTACAAAAATAGTATTAAAGTTGTATTTTTTTAAACAAAAGCGGTTACTTGTTGTGTTCCTTGTGATGGTCCGGTATATTTCATTGTTTTCACAGGAAAGCAAAATTGTTCCCGATACAAACCTTGTCAGCCGTGATACCCTTGCATCTGACACACTCCTGATGAAGATAAAAAAAATCTCCCCTGAAGCTATTGATAAACAGGTAATGTATAAATCAGCCGGGACAAAGAAAAATGACCTGGTTAATAAAAGAGTCTATCTGATTGATAAAGCTGAGGTTACTTACGACGATATTAACATCAAAGCCGATTCGATTGTATTCGATATGCTTGCGAACACTGTTTTTGCAACCGGAAGGACTGATACAACAGGAAAGGTAACCGGTAAGCCTGTTTTTAAGCAGGGAACTCAGGAAATCGAATCTGACTCACTTTTTTACAATTTCGTCACACGAAAAGCAGTTGCTTACAAAATAGTCACAAAGCAGGAAGAAGGTTTACTTCGAAGCCAGGTTACAAAGCTTCTCGAAGACGGGACTTCAAATATTGCAAAAAGCACTTACTCAACCTGTGACGCTGAACACCCCCATTTTTATATTAACCTTCCAAAGGCAAAGATATACCCTGGTAAAAAGATAATTTCCGGACCGGGATACCTTGTACTCGAGGGAATTCCACTTCCGGTAGCGCTTCCCTTCGGATTTTTCCCCATCCAGACCAAAAAGGCTGCCTCAGGGATACTGATACCAAGATTCGGCCAGGAACAGGAGAGGGGATATAATCTAACAGAAGGCGGATATTATTTCGCAATCAGTGATTATTTTGACCTTGCACTGAGGGGAAATATTTACACAAACGGAACATGGATGCTTACGGCCACAACAAATTATTCTAAAAAGTACAAATTCGACGGCCAGTTCTCTTTTAGTTATGCAAATAATATTTCAGGGCAAAAGGGATTGAAGACTTACTTAAAAACTACAAACTACAAAGTTGGCTGGACCTACAATCAGAATGCGAAAGCACATCCGGGATCAAGGTTTTCTGCCAATGTAAATATGAGCTCCAGCGGCTATGATAAGACAAACAGCTATGACGTCAGAGAGCATGTAACCTCTCAGAGGCAGTCAGGGGTAAGCTATTCAAAAATATGGGCAGGAACACCTTTCAATTTTTCGGCAAGCATGAACCACAAACAGAATGTACAGAATAAAACCGTCGACCTGAATCTGCCCAAAGTCAGTTTTAATGTCGGAAGGATCTATCCTTTCAAGGGAAAGAACTCTACAGGCTCAAATAAATGGTATCAGGAGCTTCAGTTTCAATACTCTGCATCGCTTGACAATCAAATAAGTACCTATGACAGCCTTTTATTCACAAAGAGCGTCTGGAATAATATGAAGAATGGTTTCAAACACGAAGCACCTATAAGTATACAGTTCCGCCCCTTTAAGAACTTTTCAATATCTCCTCAGGTAACCTATTCAGGTGTTCTGTATACCGAGAAAATTGAAAAGTACTGGGATCCCGATTACGTGGATCCGTCAACCAACAAGATTACGCCAATCGTTACCAGAAAGCAAAGAGGCACTTATTATGGTCATTCTATCAATCCTTCTGTCAGCGCAAGTTTTAATCCCCAGTTATTCGGAACTTTCAACTTCAAACCCGAATCGAGGATACAGTCGATCCGGCACGTTGTTAAACCATCTGTCAGTTTTAACTATGTTCCTTATTTAAAAGGACTTAACAGCGACCTTTACCGTAAGGTCCAAAGAGATACTCTTGGCAATTACACTGAGTATTCAATTTTTGACGGGAATATTTACGGAACACCTTCATTTGGAAGACGAAGCAGCAATCTGGCCTTCAGTCTGACTAACATACTCGAGGCAAAAGTATTCGAGAAAAATGATACATCAGATAAACCGAAGAAAATCAAGCTCATTGATAATTTCGGTATATCTACATCTTATGATATTTTTAAGGATTCAATAAAATGGTCCCCTATTTCAATGGGTTTAAGAACAACTCTTTTCGACAATATAGGAGTATCGGCAAACGGTAGTTTTTCGCTGTATGGCCTGAGCAAAACCGGAGGTACTATCGGAACATTTGCTTATGCCCAGAACAAAAAGCTGATGAGGCTGACCAATTTTTCGGTGAGCCTCGATTTTGATCTTGCCAGGCTGATTACAGGAGATAAGGAAAAGCCCGGACAAGGTGTTTCGCAAGGTAGATCAACGCCGGTTACACCAGCAGGGCAGGAGGATGGAGCGAGTGGTTTTCAGGGCAGCCAGAACAAGGCCAGCTTATTGTATGATGAATATGGTTATTATATTTTTGATGTGCCCTGGTCAATGAGAGTCAGTTACAACATAAACTATATAAAACCTGCTTTTAAATCTACCTTAACCCAGACACTTTCAGCAAACGGAACTGTGACCCTTACAAAGAAAACAGCAATTACCTACACCACCGGATATGACTTCACACAAAAAGAGATCACAATGACTCAGATAGGTATCTCACGTGACCTTCATTGCTGGACAATGAGTTTTAACTGGATACCGAATGGTACTATGAAAATGTGGAACTTCACAATAAGAGTTAAGGCTGCTGTCCTTTCGGACCTGAAGTATGAACGGCGTAAGGATTATCACGATCAGTATTGATATGAGCTGACTTCGCAGACTTCGCTCCGCTATTTATGGAGTATCAAAAAAACCGGGTTCCAATTGCAAAAAAAAAGGTGCCCTGTTAAGACACCCTTTAATTTAAAAGCAATAGTTATTCTCCTACAATCTCAAATCCAACCTCTACCTTTACTTCCCTGTGCAGTTTAATAACAGCTTTGTAATTTCCAACCTCCTTGATCTGATCTTCCGGAAGGGTGATGTTTTTACGGTCTATATCGAATCCTTTTTCTTTCAGTGCTTCAGCAATCTGAATCGTATTAACCGATCCGAAGATCTTACCGGATGAACTGGTTTTTGCACCTATTACAAGAGAGACATCAGTCAGTTTTGTAGCAATTTCCTGTGCTGTAACCTTTATCTTTTCTTCCTTGTGTGCTCTTTGTTTAAGATTCTCGGCATGCATTTTCTTTGCTGATGGTGTTGCAGCAACGGCATAGCCGTTAGGGATCAGAAAGTTACTTCCATATCCGTTTTTGACATTGACGATATCGTCCTTTTGTCCAAGTTTGTTAATGTCTTGCAATAATATGACTTCCATAATTTATCCTCCTTATTTTAAAAGGTCAGTAACATAAGGAAGAAGAGCAATATGACGGGCTCTTTTAACGGCTTTAGCCACTTTCCTCTGATATTTAAGTGATGTACCTGTAAGCCTGCGGGGCAGTATCTTCCCCTGGTCGTTCAGGAATTTCTTAAGGAATTCGGGATCTTTGTAATCGATATACCTTATTCTGTTCTTCTTGAACCGGCAGTATTTCTTTTTCTTGACCTCAACTGTAGGTGGAGTCAAATATCTAATTTCTGATTCGTTCTGTGCCATGTCTTATTCCTCCTTCGATTTACCTGATTCTTTTTGTTTTCTTTTCTTCTCTGCATATTCGATGGCAAATTTTTCCATCCTGAAGGTTAAAAACCTGATGATCCTTTCATCTCTCCGGTATTGAACCTCAAGCTTTTCGATAAGGTCTCCGGGTCCTTTGAATTCTATCAGATAATAGAAGCCAGTCGACTTCTTCTGAATGGGATAGGCCAGTTTTTTCAGGCCCCAGTTCTCTTCATGAACGATCTCACCTTCATTCTCGGTGATGACCTTCTTGAATTTTTGTACCGCTTCCTTCATCTGGTTCTCAGACAAAACGGGAGTTGCAATGAAAACGGTTTCATACTGATTTGACATAATAATTAACTGTTTTTAAGTTTTAATGTTTTCGGCTCGCAAAAGTACAATATTTTTTTTTTTAAGAAAAATTTTTGTATGAAATTATAACATAATATGATGTATGTTCCTTCTTCAGGCATCAACAATATTTCTGGAGGTTAAATTGCAGACAGGATTTTACATAGATTGCTTTTTGATTATATTTGTACTTCAACAGAAATCATTTAGGGTAGTAGTCATTAGTTTTATGGAGAACTTCATAGTATCAGCAAGAAAGTATCGTCCGGCAACATTCGATATGGTGGTGGGTCAGGATTCAATTACCAATACTCTGAAGGCTGCAATAAAAAGGGGACATCTTACACAGGCTTACCTTTTTTGCGGTCCACGGGGAGTTGGAAAAACCACCTGTGCCAGGATTTTTGCTAAGACAATAAACTGCAGTAACCTTAAAGATAATGGTGAAGCCTGCGATGAGTGTGAATCGTGCCTTTCTTTTAATACGCTGAGATCATTTAACATACATGAACTTGATGCAGCTTCCAATAATAAAGTCGATGATATCAGGAGCCTGACCGATCAGGTAAGGATACCTCCGCAGGTCGGAAAATACAGCATATATATTATAGATGAGGTGCATATGCTTTCCTCATCTGCATTTAATGCATTTCTTAAGACACTTGAAGAGCCTCCGTCTCATGCAATATTTATTTTGGCAACCACCGAAAAGCATAAGATAATTCCTACAATTCTATCGAGGTGCCAGATATTCGATTTTAACAGAATCAGGATAGATGATATTGTGGGTCGTCTTATGTATGTTGCTAAAAACGAGGGTGTTACTGCTGAAGAAGAGGCGCTCCATGTTATTTCCCAAAAAGCCGATGGAGCCCTTAGGGATGCACTCTCGATTTTTGACCAGATTGTAAGCCTTAGCGGGAAGAAGATCACTTATAAGGATGTAATTGAGAATCTGAATGTTCTGGATTATGAATATTATTTCAAAACTGTTGAAGGTGCCCTGAAAGGTGATTTTTCCTCAGTTTTAATGACTTTTAATGAAATACTCGAGAAGGGATTTGATGGACATAACTTTGTTTCAGGACTGAGCAGTCATCTTCGTGATCTTCTTGTTTGCAAGGATGAAGTAACTCTGAAGATAATGGAAGCCACTCCTATAATAAAACAACGATACCTCCAGCAGACAAAGGCATGTCCGGAGGAATTCATTTTCAAAGCCCTTGAGCTGGGGAGCATTTGTGACATCTCTTATAAAACCAGCAAGAATCAACGGCTGCATGTTGAATTATTCCTGATCCGGTTATCCAGATTGATAAATCTCCCGGAGGAAGAGGCCGAAAAAAAAAAGTCTGACCTGAGACCTTATGCTAAAAATAAGGAGGAACTTCCCCTTCCTTCAAAATCTGAAATAATAAGGGAAATCCCTGAACTTAAAGGATCAAAAACCAGACAACCGGAAATTCCCTCTGGCAGGCATGCTCCTGTTATTGAAAAACATGCCAAATCATTTTCAATAAAAGACATAATTTTTGAAGAAAAAAAGGCTATGCACATGGATCCGGCACCGTTAACGGAAGACTCAATCTTATATGAGGTTCAACCATCGGAGGAGCTTAATAGTCTGTCATTTGAAAAAGCATGGGATGAATTTAAAGATTCTATCAGGGGAGAGGGAACAAGAGTAATCAGCATGTTCAAATCTGTTACGACAGAGGTCGAAAATGATCAGAGTATCAGAATTCATCTGAACAACGCTGCTCAAAAGGATCTTTTTGTGCAGAATTATAAACAGAAACTTATTTCCTTCCTGAAAAACAGATTTGTTTCGAAGGAGATTGATATTGAAACAGTTGTTGATCTTTCGGAAAAAAACGAGATGTTATACACTGATGATCAGAAATACAATTATCTGGTGGCAAAATATCCAGACCTGAAAGATTTTAAGAAAGCATTTAATCTTGATATTACTTAATCCCTTTTATTAATATTCCGGTGATTGGATGAAAATCCTGACATATTAAATCATAAACCAGGGCAAAATTCCAGAGATGAATTTCTTGCCGCTGGCATTGCCCATGATCTGAATAATATTCTTGCGACGATTTCGGGTTATGCTGAAATGCTTAATGAGGATCTTCCAAAGGATTCAGCGTTGAGCGAAAAAACAGTTAAGATAATATCGGCAGTTTCCAAAGCTAAGGCTCTTACAAACCAGTTGCTTGATTCAGAAAAGCATTCCGGTCAGGATAAAAAGGCTGTAAATTTGAATGGTATCCTGAATGAGACCCTGGAATTATTCAGATCCACCCTGCCTGCAGGTATTAGGATAAATACAGATTTATGTGATGAAAACATAATGCTGTTTGCAGATCCGGCCCAGTTATTCAGGGTTTTTCTCAATCTGGTTTCAAACGCGGTTCAGTCAATGGAAGAAAAAGGAGGAATTATATCTGTAAGCGCAGCTGTTGTTAAAAGAAGCCGGGTTAAGCCGCTGGTCAATGACAATTTTTCAAACGATGACTATGCACTTGTTACATTCAGGGAT
This sequence comes from Bacteroidales bacterium, assembly GCA_038252165.1. Taxonomy (GTDB): domain Bacteria; phylum Bacteroidota; class Bacteroidia; order Bacteroidales; family VadinHA17; genus LD21. The sequence continues at coordinate 17,146 of JBBSAP010000024.1, forward strand.
ACCGGTTCCGGGATGGATCCCTCTTTAATCCAACGGATATTTGAACCATTATACACAACAAAGGAAGAGGGAAAGGGTACAGGACTCGGCCTGTACGTGGTCAGGGGAATTGTAAATGAACTTGGAGGTGAGATATACGTTTCAAGCAAGGAAAATGAGGGTTCGGTTTTTGATGTCTGCCTTCCAATGATTAATTAACCTGCTGACTTTTTCGGACCTGATCCGGAATAACGATGAGAAATTAAAGAAGAATTACTAAATTCGTCAATTAATTTATCAACCAATCACTAATCACAATCACCAACCTAAATTTCAGCGATGTCAGTTATTTTGATTATTGAGGACGACAGGGAATTAAGGGAAATGCTTAAAACAGAACTCCTCAGGAAAGATTATATTGTCCTTGAAGCTGAAAATGGCAAAGAGGCTTTGATCCATTTCAAGCCAGGTGTTACTGACCTTATTATCACTGATCTGATTATGCCTGAAGAGGATGGTTTAGAGGTAATAATGAAAATCAGGGAGTTGAAACAAGGAATAAAGGTGATAGCAATTTCCGGAGGAGGAAAGGCCGGCCCGGGAAGCTACCTTAATCTGGCAAAAGCGCTTGGTGCTGACGCAGTTTACTCCAAACCATTTTCACTTAATGACCTGGTTTTAAAAATTGAAGAATTGCTGGAAGTTGAACATTCAGATTGAAAACATTGTTATAACTGAAAGATAAAATTTTAAGATTATGTTAAAGAAAAAAGTAGAAGATATCTGTAACCGTCAGATAGAAAGAGAAGGATACTCATCAAACCTTTACCTTGCAATGGCCTCATGGGCTGAGACAAATGGTTTCAGTGGAGTTGCCGGCTGGCTTTATGCACAGGCTGATGAAGAAAGAGTTCATTTCCTGAAATTTATTAAGTATGTCAATGAAAGGGGAGGCAAGGCTGTTATCCCCGCTCTGAAACAACCAGGAACTGACTTTAAAGGCATCGAAGAACTGTTCAAAGAAGTTCTTAAACATGAAGAATTTATTACAGCAAGCATTAATGAAATAATTGGTCTGACACTCGAGGAAAAGGACTTCAACACTCATAATTTCCTTCTGTGGTTTGTAACTGAACAGGTTGAAGAAGAAGCTTCGGTAAGATCAATCCTTGATAAGGTAAAACTTGTTGGGAAAAACAATATGTATCAGTTTGACAGGGACATTCTAACCCTTAGAACCCCGGCAGGAGTTGGTACTGCCACTGCATGAGAAGAGCAGATATTTTAATAGCTGTTTTTCTGTTTTTGTTTCCTGTGACCGGCATAATGTCCCAGGATCTTATTTTAAATCGTTCAATTACAGGGGTTTGTTATGCTGGTAACAAGGTTAACAGGATATATATACCCCCTCCAAAAAGCTTCCTGACAAGATCAAATTCTAAAGGAGGGGGTAAAATTACTGTTGCCTTTTCGGGTTTTTCAGCAGAAGCCAGAACAGCTGTTGAGTATGCTGTAAAAATCCTCGAATCGGTTCTCCCTTCAGATGTAAAAATGAATGTCAAGGCATCATGGACCAGGATATCATCAGCAGGAGTTCTTGGTAACTCATCAATAACGGGCTTCGCAACCGGATGGGGTATTGACGCGCTTGATCCCATTGCTTTTTACCCTGTTACAGTTGCTGAAAAGATTGCGGGGAAAAGTCTGAATGAAGATTATGAAGCTGATGTCGAACTGGTGCTGAACAGCTCAGCGAAATGGTACCTTGGCACTGACGGGAACACTCCAGTCTCAAAATATGATCTTGTCACAGTGGTGATACATGAATTGTGTCACGGACTTGGCTTCTTCGACAGCATGGATGCCGAAAACTCGTTGGGTTCATATGGAGTCGGCACCATCCCGGTTGTATATGATAAATTTGTTGAGAATCTGGTCGGAAAGAAACTTACTGATACTACTCTTTTCAAACAAAACTCAACAAATCTCTATCTGGAACTTACAGACGGACAACTTTATTTTAACGGACCTCTTACACGCAGGTATTTGTCAGGCAACAGAGCAAGGCTCTATTCCCCTGCAGAATGGGATCCGGGGTCCAGCGTATCTCATCTTGATGAAACGAGGACATCTGAACCAGATGAGCTCATGACACCATTTATAGATTTTGGGGAAGCAATACATAATCCGGGTAAACTTACAATGTCGATCCTAGGCGATCTTGGATGGATAAATACCAGAATAATCCCTCAGGAGATCAAAGATACCGAAGAACATCTTTCTGAAATTCAAATAAATGCGACTATAAAATCAGATACGGTTTATAACAGGGAAATGGTAGGATTGGTGTACTCTTTCAATAATTTCCTTACTTCTGACACCCTGACCATGTCGTCGCCCCTTGTGAATGACGCCTTCTCAGCAACTATTCAGATACCTTTATATAATACTAAGCTTGATTATTACTTTTTTGTTGCTGACGATTTTTTACGTCTGTATAAATCTCCCTCACTTGCAGAAAAGGATCCTTACAGCATATATATAGGTACCGATACTGTGAAACCTGTCATTTCCCATAAACCTGCAGAATACTACTTTGAGAATATTGATTCGGTGCTTTTTAGAACCACTGTTACAGACAATCTCGGGATTGATACAGTTTATATTGAATACAGGATTAACGACGGACCTGTTAAATATTATGGTCTGACGTCGGAAGTAAAGGATCAATACACTTTAAATCTGAATGTAAAGTCTGAACTGCTGAAAGGGGGTGATACAATTAAATACCGCATATTTGCAATTGACAATGCTTCTGTTAGGAACACAATAGTTTCTCCTGCAAGCAATTATTATAATATCAGGATTGAAACTCTTTTACCGGCGGTAAAAAGCTATTCAACTGACTTTTATAATGCATCAGCCGAATTCTTTAATTCCGGGTTTGAAATAAAAAAGCCTTCAAACTTCAATACTTCCGGGCTGCATTCGGAGCATCCGTATAAAAGCCCTGAACAGGATTATAAGAGTTTGGAATTCAGTTCTGTGCTTCGTCATCCTCTGATTTTTGATGCATCCGGAATGGCAATAACATTCAGAGAACTTGTGCTGGTTGAACCCGGAGCAGAAGGTTCAGTTTTCGGATTCTCCGACTTTTTTGACTATGTGATAATTGAGGCCTCAAAGGATTTTGGTAAAAACTGGTTTGCCCTGACCTACGGCTATGACAGCAGGTATATATCATCATGGGCGACAGCATATAACAGTAAAATGGGCGGACAGAATTCCACATACACCGGAAGTGAATCAATGATGAAGGAGCATGCTTTTTATCCAAGAATACCGGACATGATATCCAATGGCGATTCATTACTGATCAGGTTCAGGCTTTTTTCAGACCCCTATGCAAATGGATGGGGATGGGTGATAGATGACCTGAAGATAAATCCCATTGTCGACAAAGTTGAAAATATTTATCTGCCGGAATTAAAAATTTTCCCAAATCCGGGGAATGGATTGATAAATATCATTGTTGGCAATGTTAACGGCAATAACCGGGTCAGTGTAAGTGTATATAATTATGGAGGAAAGTGCATAATCAGTGATGCATTATTCACTGAAGAAACAATAACCATTGACATTACCGGAAATCCTTCCGGATTATATCTGATAGTGTTTAGTGATGGTCGAAATACCAGCAGCTTAAAATACAACCTTATTAAATAAAAAAACTAATTTTGCGGGATATTTTCAAAAATCTGTAAAAAGGTAATAAATGGATATTATAAACAAGGTTCTTGGTTTGTTTCTTGGGAATAAATATGAAAAGGACATCAAGGAGATAACTCCTTACACGATAGAAATTCTTAAGGAATATGATAAGCTTAAAGATCTTTCCAATGACCAGTTAAGGGAGCTTACTTTTTCATTGAAAAGAGAGATCCTGAAAGCAATGGAACCTGATGAGATGGAGATCAGGTCGCTTAAAAATAAGGCTGAGGCGGAAGAAGATGTGTACCGTAAGGAGGAGTATTACAATGAGGTGGATAAGATCGAGAAGCTTGTTGAGGAAAAGCTTGAGAAGACACTGGATAATCTGGTTCCGAGGGCTTTTGCAATAGTAAAGGAGACTGCCCGCAGATTTAAGGAGAACAGTTTTCTTGAAGTTACTGCACTCCAATACGACAGGGATCTTGCTGCCACAAGGGAAAGCATTACAATTAAAGGGGAAAAGGCAATCTGGAGCAACCGCTGGATAGCCGGAGGCACCGAAATCGTATGGGATATGGTTCACTACGATGTTCAGCTTATAGGTGGTGTTGCCCTGCATAAGGGGAAAATTGCAGAGATGGCCACAGGGGAAGGCAAAACCGTAGTGGCTACGCTTCCTGTTTATCTGAATGCGCTGGCAGCCAGAGGAGTTCATATTGTTACTGTAAATGATTATCTCTCCAAGCGCGACTCCGAATGGATGGGCCCCATCTATGAATTCCACGGGCTTACCGTGGATTGTATCGACAAACATCAGCCGAATTCAACCGACAGGAGGAAAGCTTATAGTGCTGATATCACTTTTGGAACCAATAATGAATTCGGTTTCGACTACCTCAGAGACAATATGGCGATCAATCCCGAGGACCTTGTTCAACGGAAGCATCATTACGCAATAGTCGATGAGGTCGATTCAGTCCTGATTGATGATGCCCGTACCCCTCTTATAATTTCAGGTCCGACGGCTAAAAGCGACACACAGCAATTCGACGAGTTTAAGCCAAAGGTTGACAAGCTTGTTAATGCCCAGAAGCGGCTGGTAACACAAATACTTGCCGATTCCAAAAAACTGATTGCCGAAGGAAAAAATGAAGATGGGGGAAAGCTTCTTCTAAGGGCATTCAAAGGTCTGCCAAAAAATAATGCGCTCATCAAATACCTTAGTGAAGAAGGAAACAAGACTCTTCTGCAGAAAACAGAGAACTTCTACATGCAGAACAACAGCAAGGACATGCACAAAGTAACGGATGATCTTTATTTCATTATTGATGAACAGGCAAATTCAATAGAGCTTACCGATAAAGGCATCGATCTGGTATCTGATTCTGTTGAGGATGCAAGCTTCTTTGTTCTGCCCGATGTTGGTTCAAGGATAGCTGATCTCGAAAAGACAGGACTCAGCGAACGGGAAAAACTGCTAAAGAAGGATGAGCTGCTTCAGGATTATTCAATTAAGTCGGAGAGTGTTCATACTATGACACAGCTTCTGAAAGCATGGACCCTTTTTGATAAGGACACTGAATATGTGGTTATAGATAACAAGGTAAAGATTGTTGATGAGCAGACCGGCCGCATCCTGGAGGGCCGGCGCTATTCGGACGGACTGCATCAGGCAATTGAAGCCAAGGAAAATGTTCATGTTGAAGATGCAACACAGACTTACGCCACCATTACGCTTCAGAATTATTTCAGGATGTACCATAAGCTTGCTGGTATGACCGGCACAGCAGAAACTGAGGCTGGTGAATTGTGGAATATTTACAAGCTTGACGTCGTTGTAATCCCTACCAATCGCCCTGTGATAAGAAACGATCGTGAGGATCTGGTATATAAGACCAAGAGGGAAAAATACAATGCTGTGATAGATGAGATCAATCAGATGTACAAAAATGGACGTCCGGTTCTTGTAGGTACGACCTCGGTTGAAATATCAGAACTGCTCAGCAGGATGCTGAAAATGAAAGGACTAAAGCATAATGTTCTGAATGCAAAACTCCATCAGCGCGAAGCAGATATTGTGGCTGAAGCAGGGAAGCCCGGCACGATTACAATCGCTACAAACATGGCCGGAAGGGGAACCGACATTAAGCTCACTCCTGAGGTTCGTGAAGCCGGAGGGCTTGCAATCATAGGTACTGAGAGGCACGAATCGCGCCGTGTTGACCGCCAGCTGAGGGGCCGGTCGGGCCGTCAGGGTGACCCGGGTTCTTCTCAGTTCTTTGTATCACTCGAAGATGAACTTATGAGATTGTTCGGCTCTGAAAGAATTGCCGGAATTATGGATAAGCTTGGATTGAAAGATGGTGAGATGATCCAGCATCCCATGATAACAAAATCAATTGAACGGGCACAGAAAAAGGTTGAAGAAAACAACTTCGGGATAAGAAAGCGACTCCTTGAATATGATGACGTTATGAATTCACAGAGGGAAGTGATCTATAAGAAAAGAAGGCACGCCCTTCTTGGAGAAAGGCTTTCTCTTGATGTTGCCAATATGATGTTCGATGTCACTGAAAACCTTGTTGATACATATCATACGGAGGGTGATTTTGAAAATTTTGATTTGGATCTGATACGCTCATTTTCAATGGATTCGCCGGTACCAAAGCAGGAATTTCTTAAGGATAGCTCCTCACAGGTCACCGATGCTGTTTATGCAAAGGTCCTTGACACATACAGGAGAAAAGTTGAGACAATCTCCCAGCAGGCATATCCTGTTCTTAAGGATGTGTACGAAAGAATGTCTCAGGTTTATGAGAATGTTGTTGTCCCTATTTCTGACGGAGTGCGTGTATTTCAGGTTGTTACAAACCTGAAGGCAACGGCCGAATCGGAAGGAAAGGAACTTGCCAGGTCATATGAAAAGACTGTTGTTCTTGCCACGATTGATGAAGTATGGAAAGAGCACCTTCGCGAGATGGATGAGCTGAAGCAGTCGGTTCAGAATGCCACTTATGAACAAAAGGATCCACTTCTGATATATAAGTTCGAATCTTTTGAACTTTTTAAGACGGTGGTCAATAAGGTAAATAAAGATGTTGTAAGTACTTTGATGAAGGGCCAGATTCCGTCGCAGAATCCCGACCAGGTTAAGGAAGTACAAAGGAAGCGGCAGGTTGACATGAGCAAGTACCGGGCTTCAAAAAGCGACTTCTCTCAATACAGTAATACGGGAGGAGGCAGTCCTGATAAAAATCAGAAAGTTGAACCTGTAAGAGTTGATAAGAAAGTGGGAAGAAATGATCCCTGTCCATGCGGAAGCGGTAAAAAGTATAAAAATTGCCATGGGATACAACATTCTTCTGCACCAGCCGGTCCCCAGGCAGGAAGGTGATCAGGCTTTTGAAACCTCTTCAATGGCCTTCTGGATCCTCGTATACGTTGGCCTGCTTACAGGAACCAAAGGTAGTCTCAGGTAATTATGACAGATATTCATAATACTGAGCATCGCTTTTACCCCTGCCGGATTGCCTTCGGTAAACAACAGCTCGATAATTTCGAGATACTTGAACTGTATCTCCCTGGCCGACTTAAAGTTATTTTTAAGGGCAAGACTGACAAGCTCCGAACAGGCAGCAGGGAAAGCATTGCCGAGCACTGAGATTACCCCTGTACCGCCGGCTGCTATGACCGGTATGGAAAGCATGTCGTCCCCTGAAATAACAGCGAAATTCTCAGGTTTGCCCTTGATAATCTTCATTATCTGAGTCAAGTCACCTGAGGCCTCCTTTACGCCAGTGATGTTCTCACAATTATTTGCCAGTTCAAGACAGGTTTCTGCCGATATGTTACAGCCCGTTCTGCCCGGAACATTATACATAATAACAGGTACAGGACTCCATGTTGCAAGGGTTTTAAAATGCTGAAAGAGCCCGCGCTGGGTAGGTTTATTGTAGTAGGGAGCCACCGAAAGTATACCATCGATACCTGTGAGATCAGCCTGTCTGATACTATTTACAACCTCCTGGGTATTGTTTCCTCCTATACCTGTAATGAGAGGTACCCTTCCATCGTTTGTCTCAAGAACAAAAGAAATAACAGCCTGTTTTTCATCCTTTGTCAGAGTTACTGATTCACCTGTTGTACCCAATACAACAATATAATTGATCCCCCCGTTGATAACATGGTTAATCACGCGTCCCAAAGCTGAGAAATCAATGCTGAAATCGTTTTTAAATGGCGTTACTATTGCAACACCTGCTCCTTTGAATAGTTTCATTATCTGATAATTAGACTGCTTTTTTTGCGGTTTCGGAGTTTATCATATCAAGGTAGTAAAGGACCTGCTCAATGTATTTTTCAATATTGACAGGGCTTTTCATGGATATCATAAGGTCGAAAGGAGAAGCCATAGGCTGTGAATCGGCCAGACCTACTTTAAATCCTGCCTGAGAAAGAGATGAGATATAAACAAGTGGGAAATGCTTTTTAAAATTTATGTCAATCAATACATCAAATTTTGTTTTTATAAAGGATTCTGTGTCCGGATGAACGGGGCAGTAAAAAAAATTTACCTCCTTCTTTTTAATGCAAGTCAAAAATCTTACTGCAGTGTATTTATCAGGAAACTCTTTCCCTGGGAAATATCCGAAAATTTTTACTTCCTTATTCAGTTCCGCCATTTTCTGATTGAATCTCGATAATATGCTGAAATCCTCAGGTTTTGATGCATCCCAGACGATGCCAATAGTTTTGATATGGTAAAAGTTGATAAAACATGGTTTACGGGCGCTTCTTGCCAGCCTTGCTGACATCTTCGATCTTCCTGCTCTCACCCTTAAACTCCTCAATAATTCCATGATGCAAACCTAACAGTTTTTTATAAATGTAAGCATTATGCAAATATTAATCTTTTCCAATTACATTAAGAAATTCTTCTTCATTAAGAATCTTTATTCCCAGCTCTTCTGCTTTCTCTCTTTTTGACGGGCCCATATTGTACCCTGCGAGAACAAATGAAGTACTTCCTGATATTGAGGAAGAGTTTTTTCCGCCGTTCTTTTCGATAAGCTCTTTGTATTCATCACGGGTATGACGATAGAATACTCCCGAGATTACAATAATCTTTCCACTCAGCGAATTCCCGGTGTCCTGGCTCTTTATTCGACTTGTCATTTTTATTCCGGCCGTCTTAAGACGGCGGATAATTTCAATATTATCCGGATCACTGAAATAGGCTATTATGCTTGATGCAATTTTGGGTCCTATTTCACGTACTCCGGTCAGGACATCCTGATCTGCAGCCATAAGTTCGTCCAATGACAAAAACCTGGCTGCCAGGGTCTTTGCAACGGTTTCTCCGACATGTCTGATCCCCAGTGCAAATATCACCCTGGGATAAGGTACAATCACTGATCCTCTTATGCTCTCCACAATCTTTGCTGCTGATTTTTCACCCATCCTTTCCAGGGGAATCAGCTGGTAAGGCTGAAGCTCGTAGAGATCAGCAATATTCTTTATCAGTCCTCTGCTGAACAGCAGATCAACGGTCTCTTCTCCGAGCCCTTCAATATCCATTGCCTTGCGGCTGATAAAATGTTCAATCCGCCCTTTTATCTGTGGCGGGCAATGAAGGTAATTCGGACAAAAGTGGTTTGCTTCCCCTTCATTTTTAACAAGCAGGGTGCCGCATTCCGGACATGTGTCAATAAATCCGATTGCCATGCTTTTTTCATTGCGGGAAGGGTAGTAAACGCCGACAATTTTTGGTATTATTTCGCCTCCTTTCTCGACATAAACCATATCATCGACATGAAGATCAAGAAGAAAAATCTGATCTGCATTGTGAAGCGATGCTCTTTTGACCGTAGTTCCTGCAAGAAGGACAGGTTCAAGATTGGCCACAGGAGTTATATTACCAGTCCTTCCTACCTGGTAAGATACTGACAATAATTTTGTTAAGGCCTGTTCGGCCTTATACTTATATGCAATTGCCCATCTTGGTGATTTGGCTGTAAACCCGGCCTCTTTCTGCTGATCAAGGGAATTGATTTTAATTACAACGCCATCAGTGTCATATGGCAGATTGTTTCTCTTCTCTTCCCATAGTTCGATAAAAATGATCACCTCTTCAATATTGCTGCAAATTCTGATACTGTCAGCCACATTAAAACCCCAGCCGGCAGCCTCCATAAGGTTTTCATAATGAGTTTGGTGAGGAAGCTCTTCACCGAGAAGAAAATAAAAAATGCAATCGAGACTTCTTGATGCAACAATAGAAGGGTCCAGTATTTTAAGCGTACCTGATGCTGCGTTGCGCGGATTGGCAAACAGATTGAGTCCCTCTTTTTCTCTCTCCTCATTCAGACGGCTAAATACAGCTCTCGGCATAAGTATTTCGCCTCTGATAATAAACTCATCAGGTATTCCCGCTGAGTCTATTTTCACAGGAATGTTCTTTATTGTCCTGACGTTTGCCGATACGTCATCACCTCTTGTACCGTCACCCCTGGTCAGGGCTGTTGACATTCTTCCTTTTATATATGTAATACTTATTGAGGCTCCGTCAAATTTCAGTTCACAAACATATTCAACATTACCAGAAACGGATTTCCCTACCCGGCTGTCAAAATCACGCAGCTCTTCATAATTGTAGGTATTTCCCAGGGAGAGCATCGGGTATTTGTGCTCATATTGCCTGAATTCTTTCGATATATCACTGCCAACATGTTGTGTGGGAGACGATTGAACAATAAACTCCGGAAATTTCTTTTCGAGAGTCATCAGTTCATCGATAAGGAGATCGTACTCAAAATCTGAAATAACCGGCTCATTCAAAACATAATACCTTCTGTTATGTTCATCGATTTCCTTACGGAGGTTCCTGATCCTTTCCTTAGCTTCAGCCTGGTTCATCCGATAATTTTTTGCTTTCAACTCCATACCCCGTCAACAGTCTTTCCGCATTTATTGCATTTCCCGTTTGCAATAGTGTTGGCAGTTATACTGTATCCCTGACGAATTATAAGTGTGTTCCCGCAACCCGGGCATTTTGTATCAGAAATCTCAGATCCTGGAACATTGCCGGTGTACACATATAAAAGTCCTGCATCGCCTGCTATCTGAGCAGCCTGGTTAAGGACATCAACAGGAGTTGGGGGGAGTTGTTCCAGTTTGTAAAGAGGATAAAATCTGCTGAAATGAACCGGGACTTTTTTAAATCCGTTATCAGCCAGCCATTTGCACATTTTTCTAATTTCTTCGGTGTTATCGGTCCATTCAGGTACTATCAGGTTTGTAATTTCAAGCCAGACTCCCATATCCCTGAAAATTTTAAGCGAATCGAGAACCGGCTGCAATTTGCCTCCTGAAAGTTTCAGATATGTGCTTTCACTGAATGCTTTCAGGTCAATATTCGCTGCATCGATCACACTGCAAAGCTTTTTTAATGGTTCAGGATAAATATACCCGTTCGATTTGAAAATATTTTTGATGCCCGCTTCTTTTGCACGTACAGCCGTATCGTATGTGTATTCGTAGAAAGTAACCGGCTCTGAATAGGTGTATGCAATTGATTTGCAACTTCTTGCTATGCATTCAGAAACAACATTCCCGGGCATCAGATCATAATTCCTTGTTTTATCAGGGCTTGTCTGTGAGATAGTCCAGTTCTGGCAGTTAAGACAGACAAGATTGCATCCTGCCGTTGCAATTGAAAATGCTCTTGTTCCGGGCAGAAAATGATAAAGCGGCTTTTTTTCTACCGGATCGACATTGACTGAACATGGATTCCCGTACGCAAGAGTGTAAAGCTTTGATTTAATGACTTTGCGGTTATTGCATTTGCTCAGTTCCCCTTCTTTGAGTACGCATTCATTTGGACATATCCGACACATTATCCCTCTTGCAGTCTCCTCCTGGAACATGGCTTCTTTTCTGAAAACAGGTTCTCCTTCTCCGTATAGATCCGTAACGATCTTTGTTCCGGGCAGACAGAAAACCCCCGCTGAAAGGGCAGCACATTCTTTAATAAACCTGCGTTTACTGATTTTACAATTATTCCTTTCCATAATCAGAAAAAATGATACTCAAAGGTAAAAAAAACTAGCGTTTTCTGCTTATCGGCTTAAACAGAAAACCTGCAAGAATAAGAACCGGAAGTATTAATAATGACTTTCCTATTCCGAGAAGCGGAACAGCAAGACCTGAAAAAGCAATGAATCCCAATGCTGATCCGGAAAGATCGGCACAGTAAACCCCTGAAGAATCTGAATTAAATGTTTTACCGGAAGTCAGATCCCGGAAAAAGCTGCCTGTGATCACTGCTGGCAGAAATCCTGAAAGTATTAATAATACTGTAAGAATAAAATGTCCGTTAATTTCCATTAATCTATCAACTGAAAAGCCGGCAGCTGAATAGAATAAAATTAGAAGCAAAGCTTTTATTAAAACCGGTTTTTTGTCAGGGAAGAGTATTCTTATTCCTGAACCAACAGCAAGCCCTGCCATAAGACCTGCAATTATCAAACCTGTTATCTGGTACATATTCCCTATTGTAAGCTGAAGTATGAGCAGAAGGATTATTTCATAACCGGCAAGGGCTGATGCACTGAAATACATTATCGCATTTTCTGGTTTGAAGTTCCTTAATGAGAATGCGAAGAGCAATGCCAGGAGAATTATTGCAGGTATCTTCTCATTAAGGTTTTTGCTAAGGCTGAAAGACTGATAATAAAAGCAGGCTATCGGCAGGGTTGATCTGTTGTATTTTATGTTGCCGTCCATAAGTGAGAGCACCTCCCTGGATTTTAAGGCTATCAGATCGTCAGAAAGGTAAAAAGGGCCGACATATAAATTATTCAGATCCTTCAAACCGACCATCGAACAGATGGCAGTTGAAAGATCCTTATCTGAAGCAATAAAATACAGCTTATTGCCGCTTATCGGAATCACATTCTTAAATACTGCCTTAAGGCTGTTGAATACGGAAGAATATAATTTAACTGATTCGCGGTTGAAATAGTTAGGATTGATGCCAGGGGAGCAGGTAAAGACTCCGTCGTTATTCATTATGTTCTTAATTTCCCTGAAGAATTCAAAAGTATAATACCTGTTCAGTAAAAGTGAAGAAGGAGGAGGCAGAAGCATTATCACTGCATCAAACTTTTCGTTTGTCTTTCTGATATAGCTGAAAGCATCATCATTTTCAATTTCCAGTACCGGAGGTACTTCCGGAATTTTCACGGTTTTGGAAAGGGCAGGATCGCGTTCCACATAAACAACTTTCCTTACATTGTATTTCCTTATCTCCTTCATCCTTGATTCAACAGGTCCTGAAATTAGAAGGATATTGTCAGCTCTCTCAGTCTGAAGCATTCCATAATGGATGTCTTCTTCGCTTTCAATGGCATCATTACTATAGATCAGAAGCCTTTGATTGTAATACAGGCTCGTCTCACTGTGATATTTACCCCATGTAATATTTCCATAGGGTGTGTCCTCAGTTTCCGTCACCCTTATTCCCCTTAGCAGAAGCTGACGAAACAAAATGTCAGGTGAGAAAGTAATAATCAATACCGAAATTATCAGTACTGAAGTTTTGAAAAGAGTCTTTTGATTTTTATTGTTAATATAGAATGTAAGAACCGTATATGAGATCCCCAGCGTTATAATAACCAGGAGGCTCTGATATGTATTTAAAATTCCAGCACTTAGCAACGATGTCATTATTCCGGCAGCAATTCCTCCCAAAGTTTCTATAGAAAATGATTTACCGGGTATAAAATTCCTGACTTTGCCGGCTGAGAGCAGCTTTATAAAAGTGAATCCTGAGATCAGGCAAAAAGGAAGGAGGACCAGTAATGTGAAAACAATTCCTGAAAGAAATGAGGGTGTCTCACCGGGTTTCAGAAAAAGCCTTGATAATATAAGCATCAGGATAATCGAAAGGAGAGGGCTGGTTGAAAACAGGAGGTTGATTTTCCTGATATCTGTTAATGATGACCTTGGAGCCAATTCTGATCCTGCAGCTGAACCTATAAGCCATGAACAAAGAAATGCGCCTGCAATCAGTTCATAACCACCGGTGATGTTCATTATTTCACGTAACAGCAGCAGCTGAACAGAAGAGCTGATAAATCCGATAATAAACAGATTTACAGCAAGGTCAGTGCCTGTCTCCCTGACTTCCGTTAATGTAGAAGAAACTTTAGATACCTGTTTTTCTGATCTCTTTGTGAAGAAAGAAAGATGCCGGAAGAAATGTAAAAAGCCTGTTACTGACAGGCCTGTTCCCATTTCAACATGCCATTTAAGGATTGATTTTATGACAGGGATATCCCATTTGTAATTGATCTGAAGTGCAAGGAAAATACCTGCAATGGCTGTCAGAATAAATGTACCGGCCAGTATGAAGTTCCATAGTCTTCGGTGGAATTGTAAGGAAAATATTTTGGTGCGATAGAAGATATAACTGATAGAATACAGGACAATTGCAGTCAATCCTGTACCGATAACATTATACATAGTTACTTTTTCGTTTCTTCAAGTACTATTCCTTCATATATGTAAATATCAGCATCTTTCCATCCATCCCAGCCAATCCCGGCTTTGTCGCGTGATGTATACCCCAGGAATTCTTCCACGCTCCAGTGGTTTTCTGTCGCAACCTGTGGCAGCATTGTACCTGACCGGATATCTTTCTTAATATAAATACCATGCCTGCCCAGGACAATCTCTTTAATACTGCTGATCTTTTTCATCGGACCCAACACAGTTATCTCGATGTCAGTCTTCGGCAGTTCTTCCTTTGTAAGAGGGGAGAACCGCGGGTCATCAAAAGCTGAACTCTCCGATGATTCAAGAACAACCTGATAAAGAGGCTCGGAAGAGATAAACCTTCCTATGCAACCTCTCAGTGAACCCCTGATCTTTAAAGTTACAAAAGCTCCAAGCGGTGTCTTAAATATTTCAGGCAGAGTCTCTTTGCTGACAGAAATTCTTTTCTTGTCATATAACAATGATTTAATATTATCACGTGCAAGAGAGATCAGCAGTTCCTTTTCCTTATCAGTGAAAGTTATTTCATCAGCGAGCTTCTTTGAGGTCTGACTCCCCGGATCTTTTTCATAGAGCGCAATCGCATTATACCCTACCACCTCGTCCTTGTTCCCGTAGCGTGAATCTCCGGAGTTGCAGTAATCGATCTTTTTAAATTCAAGATCGCTCCCCTCAGCAAGGTAGAGAAGAAGAAGTCCTGATGTCCATCCGCACATGCTTGTTGATAATCCAGGATCATTAACATTTGCGTTCTTTTTCAAAATGTCCAGGAATTTTTTCGGATCACCTGTAACTATTGCAGATGCCGTTGCGTTATCAACCTCATTTGCCGTCTTGTATGAGGGGTAGTGTGAGAAATCGCTGCTTATAATAAAGAGATTCCCGGGAATGAACCAGGGTTTAAGAATTTCGGCAATTTTCTTTATGTTGCCTGTGTTGTTTGTTGCAACAATTATCGGAATGACAGGCGGGTTATTCTTAAAGTAAAACTGGATGAGAGGCATTTGTACCTCAAGGCTATGTTCCTGCAAATGTGCATTAACAGGATAATTAAAAAGCTTTTCAGCTTTTAGCTTATTAGCAATTTCCTTGTTTACAGCCACTTTGCCGAGAGGAGTCAGAAAGTCACCCGTATTGTAGACTGAAGCTCCTTCAAAGGCCATAACATGGCTTGATCCAATGATAAATATATTTTTGTATGCGGTATTCCTGTCGATTGCAGAAAAAGCCGAAGCAGCCACCTTTCCTGAATAGACATAGCCGGCATGCGGGCTGATAATTGCCCTTACTTTAGAGGAAGGAGTGGTCTTTACACAAGTCGCAAAGAGCTGTGCGATATCATTCATTAATGTCTCCCTGTTCGCTGAGTAGAATCTTCCTGCAGCAACAGGTTGCCTGTCTGTTGATCCGGATTGGGAAAATGTCTCCATAACGATAAAAATTGAAAGCAATACAAAACATACCCTGCGCATGACGTAATGCAATTAATTTACCGTAATAAAG
>JBBSAP010000025.1:0-32207 GCA_038252165.1 Bacteroidales bacterium
ATATGATATGGGATGTACCGGCCTTCCACCAGATAATCGCTGTAATCCTTACCTGTTCCCAGATTCATCTGCCTGTAGATCTGACGCGAATCAGCACTGATAATTTCCCCGTTCAGCTTCATAGCCAACGCTGCAGCCAGCGAAGTTTTTCCTGAGGCTGTTGGGCCTGTAACTACAAGTAAATCATACTTTGAAGACTTCTTTACATCCGTCATGCCAATGATATCATAAGGAACTACAAATTACAATAAATTTATTATAATTTTGCGGCACTAAACCTGGCACGCAATGGATTTAAATTTTCTGGTTCGATCGGTTAAAGGAATAATACTTGACCCTTTGAAACAATGGGATATAATTCAAGCTGAGAACAGGGATGCTTTATACTTCAGCAGGAATTTATTATTCCCTCTTGTGATACTTGTATCTGTCTCGGCATTTCTGGGATCATTTCTGTTTACCAACACAGTGCTTAAAGACTCCTACTCAATACTTACCGGGGTTAAATATTTTATACTGCTTTTTCTGGTTGTATATGGGACTGCATTTATCTTCAGGGAGATCATTGATGCTTTTGGACTGGTGAAGGATTTTAATTATTCATTTAAAATTATCCTTTGCTCTGCTATACCCTTTCTTCTTTGCCAGATCGCAACCCGTTTATTCGAATCTTTTGTCTTTATAAATATCCTTTCTTTATACGGCCTTTATATTCTGTGGACAGGCATTGAAAAGTTGATTGGTGCTCCCGAGAGAAAGAAAATTCTCCTGATGATTTCAGCATCCATAGCATTTATTGCTTTATTTTTTCTGGCAAACTGGATTCTGACCCTGGTATTTGACAAACTCTATTTTTCAATTTTTGCATAACTAAATAAGATGAGGACTTCCGGTTCAGATATTACGATCAGAAATAAAAAGGCCTCACACGATTACGAGTTCATCGACAAGTATATAGCCGGAATAAAGCTTACCGGGACAGAGATAAAATCAATAAGGGCAGGGAAGGCTACACTCACCGATTCATTCTGCACCTTCAGGGATGGAGAATTGTTTATCAAGGGTATGCATATCTCGGAATACTGGTGGGGTAACCTGAATAACCATGATCCTTTAAGAGAGCGTAAATTGCTTCTGAAAGGCAGGGAGCTTAAGAAGATTGAGAGAAAAGTCAAGGAGGCTGGGCTTACGATAATCGTGATTAAGGTGTTTATTAATGAAAAGGGCCTGGCAAAGGCCGAAATCGCTGTTTCAAAAGGAAAGAAGGAATACGACAAACGCGAAACTCTCAAACGGAAAGATTCGGAAAGAGAACTTGATCGGGTAAGAAAAAAATAGGCATTTAGGTATCCATTTGCGGAGGTTTAATAACAAATACCAGGGTTTGTCCTAAAAGTCAACCACCTCCCTCCCGCCTAGTCGAAAGTACTCCTCCTTTGCTAGAAGTTCGGACTGAGCAGGTATCGCGAGTAAAACTGAAC
The DNA here is from genome assembly GCA_038252165.1 of Bacteroidales bacterium. GTDB lineage: Bacteria > Bacteroidota > Bacteroidia > Bacteroidales > VadinHA17 > LD21. The sequence goes on from JBBSAP010000025.1 coordinate 1,482, forward strand.
AATGTAATCGACAGCCTCATCCGAAGTGTCGACAAGAGTGAACAGGTTCAGATCCTCCGGTGAAATATTATGTTCTTCGCCAAGCATTTCATCATTGATCCACTTCATCAACCCACCCCAATACTTTTTCCCCACAAGTATAATTGGAAATTTTCCGATCTTTCTCGTCTGGATCAGGGTAATTGCCTCAAAAAGCTCATCGAAGGTCCCGAAGCCGCCGGGCAGTACAATAAACCCCTGAGCATATTTCATGAACATTAGCTTCCTGACGAAAAAATGATCGAAAGTGATAAGCTTGTCGGAATCAATAAAAATATTCGGGCGCTGTTCAAAAGGAAGGTCAATATTAATACCGACTGATTTCCCATTCCCTCTCTTTGCTCCTTTATTTGCCCCTTCCATTATTCCGGGTCCACCGCCGGTTATAACTCCGTACCCCTTCTGGGTCAGCTTATACGCTATATCCTCAGCCAACCGGTAGTATTTGTCATTGTAATGTGTCCTGGCTGAACCGAAAATGGAAACGCATGGTCCTATCCTGGCCAGCTTTTCAAATCCTTCCACGAGCTCAGAAATGATCTTGAACACTCTCCAGGAATCGGTTGTATGAATTTCGTGCCAGTTTTTCTGTTCAAAAGCATCCTTTATAAGATCTGCCGGTTTATCCGCCTTCATACCATAAGATTTAGTGAGTCAAATATATATAAATTCTATGCCTTAAGCTCAGGTTCAAGAAATATTCCGGTATAGCTTTCCCTGCATTTCATAAGTTTTTCAGGTGTCCCTGAAAAAATAACATCACCCCCTGCCTTTCCCCCATCCTTCCCAAGATCGACAATGTAATCCGCCATCTTGATTACATCCATATTATGTTCAATAACAATAACAGTATTCCCTCTTTCGACAAGCTTGTCAAGCACCTCAAGAAGCACCCTGACATCTTCAAAATGCAACCCTGTTGTCGGTTCATCAAGGATATAAAGAGTTTTTCCGGTATCACGGCGGGCAAGTTCAGTTGCCAGCTTGATTCGCTGTGCTTCGCCACCTGAAAGTGTTGTTGATTGCTGCCCGAGCTTAATATAACCAAGCCCGACATCCTGAAGAGTTTTAATTTTATTGTAAATTGAAGGGACATTTGCAAAGAAACCGACTGCAATATTAACTGTCATTTCAAGCACATCACTTATCGACTGTCCCTTATACTTTACTTCAAGTGTCTCACGGTTGTACCTCTTTCCATTGCATTCAGTGCAATGGATATATACATCGGGCAGGAAGTTCATTTCGATTGTTTTTACCCCTGCTCCTTCACATCCCTCGCATCTTCCTCCCTTTACATTAAAGGAAAACCTTCCGGCACCAAATCCGCGGATCTTTGCTTCAGTGGTCTGTTCGAACAGTTTCCTGATATCCGTAAAGACTCCTGTATATGTAGCAGGATTTGAACGCGGTGTCTTTCCTATAGGGGACTGGCTTACCTCGATTACCTTGTCGAGGTTTTCAATACCTGATATATCCTTGTATGGAAGAGCGGCCTTGCCAGAGTTATGAAACCTCTGCGCCAGGGCAGGGTGAAGTGTCTGATTTATTAATGAAGATTTTCCGCTTCCCGATACTCCCGTAACACAAATGAAAGTTCCGAGAGGCAATACAACATCAACATTATTAAGGTTATGTCCTGAGGCTCCTGTCATTACAAGAAATTTGCCATTCCCTTTCCTTCTTGTTTTGGGAATATCGAATTTCTTCTTATTGTTCAGATAAGATGATGTGAGCGTATTAAATGATTTTAACTCATCAGGAGTTCCCCAGGCAACTACCTGTCCTCCGTGACGGCCTGCTCCGGGACCCATATCTATTATATGATCCGAAGACAAGATCATCTCTTTGTCGTGTTCAACCACAATGACCGAATTGCCTGAATCCCTAAGTTGTTTCAGTGCTGAAATAAGTTTTCTGTTGTCCCTCTGATGCAACCCGATGCTTGGTTCATCAAGAATGTACAGAACATTGACGAGCCTCGATCCGATTTGAGTTGCAAGGCGTATCCTCTGGCTTTCCCCTCCTGAAAGCGTCTTGGCTCCCCTGTTCAGAGATAGATAATCAAGCCCCACTTCAACCAGGAACCCGAGTCTTGCCCTGATCTCCTTCAATACTTCTGATCCAATAAGCTTCTGTTTATTTGACATTCTTTCCCCTATACTCTCAAGGAAAGACGACAATTCTTTAATATCCATTGCAGCAAGCTCCCCGATGTTCTTTCCGGCAATCCTGAAAAAGAGTGATTCTTTTTTGAGCCGGGTTCCGTTGCATTCCGGACAAACATCATATTGCACATACTGATCCCTGATTCTCGTTCCATTTTTTACTCCGTTAATTATCTCAATATTGCCGACAAAATTCACCACACCCTCAAAGGTCAGAAAATAGTTTGATGTCATTCCAAGGGGAGTGTTTGAAAGCTTAAGAACTTCATCAGATCCATAAAGGACCTTGTTAAGAGCTTCTTCAGAAATATCTTTTATAGGAGTATCGAGAGTAAACCCGTTCTTCTCAGCAATTGCTTCAATCTGCCAGAATATCCATACATTCTTGTACTTCCCGAGAGGTTCAATTCCTCCTTTCCTAATGCTGATAAGCGGATCGGGAATAAGCTTTTTAATATCAATGCTTGAAATCTCACCCAGACCATTGCAATGAGGACATGCCCCATGCGGGGAATTGAATGAAAAGGTATGCGGAGCCGGTTCATTGTAGGAGATCCCGGTAACCGGACACATCAAATGGCGACTGAAGTATCTTGGTTCAGCGCTTTCAGCTTCGAGTACAATCATCACACCATCGCCCTGGTCGAGTGCCATGAGCACTGAATCGTGGAGCCTCTTATCGGTGATATCCCCTACCCTGAATTTATCAATTACCAGCTCTATATTATGAGTTTTATATCGGTCGAGCCTGAGTCCCTGGACAATCTCCCTTATTTCTCCATTGATCCTGACGTGGAGGAATCCTTTCCGGCGCAGTTGTTCAAAAAGTTCTTTGTAATGACCCTTTCTTCCTTTGACTACAGGTGCCAGGAAATAGACTTTTTTGTCTGCAAAACGGGACTTGACAAGTTCCAGAATCTGGTCATCTGTATATTTTACCATTTTCTCACCTGATGCCCATGAGTAGGCTTCACCTGCCCGTGCATAAAGGAGTCTTAAAAAATCATAAATTTCGGTGATTGTTCCGACCGTCGATCTTGGATTTTTGTTTGTTGATTTTTGCTCAATTGAAATGACAGGGCTTAATCCGGTTATTTTATCAACGTCCGGCCGCTCCATTCCGCCCAGGAACTGACGCGCATAAGCAGAAAGTGTTTCCATGTAGCGTCTTTGACCCTCTGCATAAATAGTATCGAAGGCAAGTGATGATTTTCCGCTTCCGCTTAATCCGGTAATGACAACAAGCTTGTTACGTGGAATTGTAACATCAATATTCTGCAAATTATGTACTCTGGCTCCAAATACCTTTATTTCATCCTTCATCACCTTCTTGCCCTCATCAGATCAGTTAACGGTTTCATTATTTTCAATGGAGCGCATTCTTTCCGAAGGAATTTTTATAAGATATTCCTTATTTGGTTTTGGGGTGAAATATGGCTTCCTCAGCCAGGGATTTAAAAACTTGAGCATTTTGTAGTTTGTCCCGTAGCTTTTTGCAAAAGCAGAAAAATCAGAAATTGCAGTATCGACTTTAACTTCAAAGTAATCCAGCTCAGAATAAAGATCACTACTGTCAAGATTAAACCCATAGCTCTTTGGATCAGAGATTACAAGCTTATAAGCTACTGCTCTGAATATATATCTGGCCGTTTCCTCTGCCAGGAGAAGATCATAATAATTATTCTCCCGCTGAATGCTGATCTGTTCATCAATAGCTGCCCGGCCTCCGTTATACGATGCTGCGGCAAGGGTCCAGCTACCGTATTTTTCATAGGATTTTTTTAAAAAGCTGCATGCAAACTGAGTAGATCTCTCAATATGGTACCGCTCATCCACAATATTGTTGATCTCCATTCCTGCTTCCCTGCCTGTTTCAGGCATTATCTGCCAGAAACCTGTTGCACCTGCGGGTGAGATCATATTGCTGTATTCACTTTCAGCTGCGACCAGGTATTTAAAATCATCCGGGATACCATTTTCCTTTAATATCTTTTCAATAACAGGTAAATACCTGTTTGCCCTCTTGATGATCATAATTGTTGAGGAGTGCCTGTAGGCGCTTGTAAGGATTTCGCGATCAAGGCTTTCACGGGTGTCAAAGTTACTGAGTGGCATTTTCTCACCAGCGAAGGTCACATTTTCAGGTAGTTTGTACGGCCTGTTAAAAAAAGCTGAATCCACTTGTGATCCTGCTTCATAAGTCCTGGCGAAGCCCCTAAAACTCTGATTAATAACAAATACTGAAATAGCGAGACAGAATAGTACAAGCCCGAAGACAAGGGATTTTATGTTTGATTTTAGCATTGTTTATTGTCGGTTTTAAAATAAAATGCAAAGGTAGTGTTTTTACACCTTAAAAATAAGCCGGCAACATTCTAAAATGATGAAGCGAATAAAACAAAAGAAAAATTAGTTGAAAAAATCAAATGGTATGAACCCCAGAGCAAGCTCTGGACTCTAAGAACGGTGCAAGCACCGAGGAATTAAACCTTTCCTTCGCGTCCGCCGAAGCTTTACGCGAAGGCGGATTAAATAATGAAGGGATCAGAAATTATAAGACACCCCTGAAAATACTCCGAATGAATAGGGATGACCTCCAACCGTATGAATATTACTGAAAGGATTGATATAATATCTGAATGTCGGCTCAAGATTCAGGGAGATCTTTTCAGAGATACTGTATTCCATTCCCATTCCAACAGAACTGCTTACCATGAACGGATTTAATCCTGCCGTCTTCCCGACATTATATTTGCTGCCGTCGATAACGGTATGCACAGAATTATTAACAAGAAGGTTATAGGACAAACCGCCGATAAGGTTAAAATCGATGCTTTTGTCAATAAGTTTATACCTCAATATGACAGGCATTTCAAGATAACTAAAATTCTGAAAAAGCGAATGATTAATATAGGATAGGTTGGACTTTAAAGGGTCAAAGACATCATTTGTATATCTGGTAACAACGCGGTCGCCGGACATGTCAATAAGAAAAACATCCTGATTCTCAGTATATATCTTCCCGCTTGAGGTCAGGACTTCGAAATTACGATCACCCTTTGAAAGGTCGAATGGACGGAAACCTGCAAAAGAGTAGATATTGTCCACCTTATTTCCTATCGATGAATAGTATAAGCCAGACTGGATACTGAGTTTTTTGCTTATTTTGTATGAAAAGCCGACACCTCCCGAGTAGGAGATCCTTGATTGTTCAGATAATGATATCTGGTTTGAAATCTCACTGCTGCCCAGTTCAGGCTGCATATAATAGGTTGGGGAAGCTGTTGCCGTAAGTGACCACTTATCTGTTTTTCTCTTTGGTTCCTCATATTTTAAATCATAAAGGCCTCCATAACGGGTCTCCTCATAAAGAGAGGTATAGGAAGTTCCCTTAATTGCCTGAATGCTGGCTGGGATCACCAGGTCATTGCGGAAATTCAGATAATCGGGTTCGGTAACCATGTCAGGGTCAGATTTCGTCGGATAATCTTCATTAACTACTTCACTATCAGAAGGCTGATACAAATTCTGTTTATCCGGAATTACTGATGTCTGAAGGTCGGTCGCAGGTATCCGTCTTATCATTCCCCAATCAGCAGAATTAACTTGTGACCTTACCGGCTCCTCATCAAGAGCAAGTAATGAAGTGCTGGATGGTGCTGGTATTTGCTGGCTCCATTTGTAAGCAAGGAAGCTCATTGACAGTAAAACGGCAATAAGTGCTGCGCTTCTCAGGAAAATGACCGGTCTTTGGTTTCTCCTTATTACGGGAAGAATGTTGTTCCAGACCTCAACCGGAGGAAGAACTTCAAAATCTTTAAGTCCATTCCTGAAAATGAGATCAATATTTGCACCTTTGTTAACCACTGACCAAACTCTTTTTTAACCCTGTATACAAATTGACTTTCTTCTGAAGAATGATCCTTGCCCTGGATAAGTTAGATTTGGAAGTCCCTTCCGAGATATTTACCATCTGGCCGATCTCTTTATGAGAATATCCTTCAATTGCGAACAGATTGAAAACCATCCTGTACTTCGGAGGCAGCTCTCTGATAATATCAAGCAGATCAACCGCTTCCAGCCCCGAATAATCTTCAGTTTCAGGAGAAGAATCAGGCTCCGGAATCAGGTCTATATCATCAACCCTGTAAAGATTATGCTTGCTTCGGAATTTTTCAAGTGCTGTATTCACAACTATCCTGTGCATCCATCCTTCAAAAGAACCTTCATGCTTGTAATGGATAAGGTTTTCATATATTTTGATAAACCCCTCCTGGAGGATATCTCTTGCCTCATCGTCATTACCTGAATACTGGAGGCATACGGCGTATAACCTGGCAGCATGTCTTCTGTACAGAAGTTCCTGATCTCTTCTGTTGCCGGCCAGACAACCTTTAATTATATTTTTAATTTCAGGCAAGGAATAAGTCCTTTAGAGAATATAAAAATACATAAAAATTGTCTGAACAACAGTAATTCTACAAATAATGATGCAAAAAAATAAAAAAAGGTTGCGTCTAAGGAATAATAAACAGAAAGTAAGGCAACGGGCTGCAGGCAACAGGCGGCAGGCAGTTAACCTGTAGCCTTCAGCCTGACGCCTGACGCCTTATATATGTATCACCTCTCCGTAAGCTGCCGCTGCCGCTTCCATAATTGCCTCCGACATTGTGGGATGCGGATGGACAGCTTTAATTATTTCGTGAGCAGTGGTTTCAAGCTTTCTCGCTACAACAATCTCCGCGATCATCTCAGTGACATTGGCCCCAATCATATGAGCTCCAAGCAGTTCTCCGTAAGCCGAATCAAATATAAGCTTAACGAAACCGTCTCTTGAACCTGAAGCGCTGGCTTTTCCCGAAGCGGTAAACGGGAATCTTCCAACCTTAATTTCATAACCGGCTGCTTTGGCTGCAGCTTCAGTAAGTCCGCATGAGGCAATCTCAGGGGTGGTATATATACATGAAGGGATATTGGTATAATCAACCGGATCGGGATTAAGCCCGGCGATCTTTTCAACACATGTAATTCCCTCGGCTGAAGCTACGTGGGCAAGAGCAGGACCATGAACTATATCACCTATTGCAAAAATTCCGGAGACATTTGTACTGTAAAAGTCATCCACGACTATTTTACCCTTTTCTGTTTTCACTCCTGCTGTTTCAAGTCCTATACCCTGAATATTTGTTTCAATACCAACAGCTGAAAAAACAATGTCAGCCTCAACTTCCTCATAACCTTTTGGAGTTTTAATTCTGACCTTGCACTTCTCACCCGAAGTATCTGCAGATTCAACAGCCGAATCTGTAAGTACTCTCATTTTCATCTTTTTAAAAGACCTCTCAAGCTGTTTTGAAACTTCTTCATCCTCATTGGGGACTATCCTCGGAAGAAACTCCACGAGTGTTACGTTTGTACCAAGCGTCTGGTAAAAGCAGGCGAACTCACTTCCGATTGCACCTGATCCTACTACCACCATCGATTCAGGCATCTTATCAAGAGTCATGGCCTCCCTGTAACCTATTATCTTTTTCCCGTCCTGCTTAAGATTGGGTAGTTCTTTCGACCTTGCCCCGGTTGACAGAATTATATTCTTTGCAGTGTATTTCTTTTTCTGACCTTCCTTGTCGCTGACCTCCACACTATTGTTTATGCCAATCTCAGCAAATCCGGTTATCAGGTCAATATTGTTTTTCCTGAAAAGGAACTGAACTCCCTTACTCATGCCTTCAGCTACTACACGGCTGCGCGAGATTATTGCCTTAAAGTCGGGCCTGACCTCGCCTTCTATTTTTATTCCATATTCCGATGCATGATTAATATAATCAAAAACCTGTGAGCTTTTAAGAAGTGATTTGGTTGGTATGCAACCCCAGTTCAGGCATATACCGCCTATCTCTGCTTTTTCAACAACAGCGACTTTCATTTTAAGCTGTGATGCCCTTATGGCTGCAACATACCCGCCCGGGCCGCTTCCGATAATTATCAGGTCGTAATCCATATCATTATAATTTTAATTAGGTACTAAAATGGTTATCATCTGTTTCTTATGCTCACTTTACTGATAAACTGACCGATCCCTTTAGCAATTAACCAGATTATCACAAGAGTAAAAATAATTGTTGCTCCCACAGGTATCCCTGCAAAGTAAGAAATCACATATCCTGCTGCAGTTCCAATAAAAGCAGCTGCAACGGACCATAATACTATTTTGAAATAGACTTTTGTGAAGATCATCGCTATATTTGGCGGAATGGTTAGCAGGGAGATCACAAGTACTACCCCTGCCATCCTGATATTCAGAACTATTGTCAGTGCAATAAGTGAAGTTGTAAGGTATTTGAACAGGTTCACATATTGTGAGTATGTACGGGCGAACTGCTCATCAAAAGAAATATAAAGGATTGTCCTGTAAAATATTGTGAAATAAAATATCAGGATCACCGACAAAATGCCAAGGGCAATTATATCTCCGTAGGTAACGGTCAGAATACTTCCGAAAAGGTAACTCATCAGATTGGGAGTATATCCAGGGGTAAGGTAGATGAATATTATACCAATTGCCATTCCAAATGCCCAGAGCATACCAATGGCAGAATCCTCCCTGATTTTTTGCCTTACTGAAAGGTATTCGATCCCGAGAGCAGAAAGGATGCTGAAGATTGCAGCACCGACCACAGGGTTTATACCGGCAAAATATCCGATTCCTATTCCTCCGAATGATGCATGGGTTATGCCTCCGCTGAGAAAAACCATCCTTTTCGAAACAATGTAAGTACCTGCAAGGCCTGCAGTTATACTGGCAAAGAGAGCTCCGAGAAGCCCTTTTATAATAAATTCATATTGAAAAATACTTCCTTCCACAGATCAGTGTTTTTTAAGTACAGTGTGCGGCACCTCCCCATGAGTTATAAGCTGTATCGGACAGCCATAGGCCATGAGCTCTTCATTTGTAATCTCCGATGAAGGATGATAATGCAGCTGCCTGTTTACACATGCAAATGACTTGATGTGGGCAGAAATCGTTCCGATATCATGGGAAACCATCAATATTGCCATCCGCCGGTTCAATCCCCTTAGCTTTTCATAAAAATCATTCTCGAAGTTTGCATCAACAAAATTACCAGGTTCATCAAGAAGCAGTAGCCTCGGATTACCAATTACCGCCCTTCCCAGGAACACCCTCTGGAGCTGGCCGCCTGAAAGCTCGCTTAGGGTTGAATCTGAAAGTCCGGAAAGCCCAAGTTCCTCAATGACATGGCTGGCACTCTTTTTGTCTGACATTGACATCCGTGAAATTACTCCCTTCTGCATCATCAGTCCTGAAAGTACTACATCTTTCACCGTCACGGGGAAATTATTATCTCCCGTGGACATCTGAGGAAGATATCCTATTTTGTTCCTGTCAAGAAGCTGCTGGTTGAACACCAGTTCGCCTTTAAAAGGTTTAACAAGCCCCAGAATAACTTTAAGCAGTGTCGTCTTACCCCCTCCGTTCGGGCCAATTACCCCAATGAAGTCATTATTATATACTTTCAGATCAGCATCCTGAAGTGCGGTATTGCTTCCATAAGCAACTGATATTGAAAACATTTCAAGCAGACATTCGGGCATTTTACCGGTTATTAAAGATTTTCTGCAAAGCCTTCCTTTAAGATTCTTATTATCCTGGTTGTCGATGAGTACCAGTCATCGGATAACGGATCGATCACAACCACTTTGCTGCCGGTTTCATCGGCTATAGCTCTTGCATTTCTTGTATCGTATTCTCTCTGAACCATTATCATTTTTAAATTATCAGCTTTCGCCAGGTCAATAAGTTCCTTTAACCTTGAAGGAGAAGGTTCCTTACCATCATTCTCGACTGCTATCTCTTCCAGTCCGTAATCTCTTGCCAGGTATGCAAGGTTCGGATGATAGATCATAAATGCTTTTTTGCCTCCGGATGCCGGGAGTTCTCTTGCAAGGGAATCTACTTCGAGAATTTTTCCGGTAAGGATCTTATAGTTTTCATCGTACTGCCCCCTGTTCAGAGGATCAAGCTCAATAATAAAATCTCTGACTGAAGAAGCCATCTTCATTGCACATGCCGGCGAAACCCAGTAATGAGGATCAGCGCCCTCTGAATGATCACCATTATGATGATGTACCGGAGCTATCGGATCAATACTGTCGCCAAGCGAGAGCTTTTTCATCCTCCTGTTCATTTCATAGAACCGATCGAGCCAGGTCATTTCAAATCCCAGGTACCCGTTGCTGATATAGGCAACTGACTGCCTCAGCTTATTTATCTGGTCGGGATAAGGTTCATAAATATGAGGATTCGATCCCGGAGGAACCATTACGTTAACTTCAAAATTATCTCCTGCTATTTCTTCCACAAAATATTTAAACGGGCCGATGCTGACCGAAATAATTTTACTGCCGGTTTCATTCCGCCTTCCGCACGAAAATAACAGGACAAGTAAAAGGAGACTGGCTATTCTTTTCATCAGGCATCATTTTCAGTCAGGATACAAAAATAACACATAACAGTTGAAAAGGTTTATGTATCAAAAATAAAATAATGTCAATAGAATCCGATTAACTAAAAAAGATTCCCCTCTATGATAAGGAGAAAAATTCCGAAATTCTTTCGGAATCCCTTTCCAAAATTTTGAAATTAAACGCTTAACAATTAATTAATATATATATTTTTGAATCAAGCAAAATCTGTCTGTTATCAATAAATTATTACTAATATGAAAAAGCATTCCGGAATACTAATCCTGGCAGCAATTGGTATGTATATGATTCCGTTGATCTCAATCACGGGTCAATACCAGGATTATGGCCAGATATCCAAAAAGATAGAGGCACTCAGCAGGCAATATCCTGAATTATGTTCGGCAAGGTCGTTAGTAAAAACTGCCGGAGGAAAAGATATCTGGGTGATCACAATCGGGACTGGAACCAGGGACAACAAACCCGGTGTTGCAGTAGTGGGTGGGGTTGATGGAAAGTACCTGATCGGCAGGGAACTGGCCCTTGGCTTTGCTGAAAGGATTCTCACCAGCTCTTCTGAAAAGGAGATAAAGGAACTGCTAGGCAAGATCACCTTCTATATTTTTCCTGACGTAAGTCCGGATGCTTCGGGTCAATTCTTCTCAGGAGTGAAATATGAAAGAAGCCTGAACTCAAGAACCACAGATGATGACAGGGATTTTTCATTTGATGAAGATCCTTGCGAAGACCTGAATAAGGATGGATATGTAACCCTTATTCGCATTAAGGATCCTTCAGGAAGTTTTATCGAGAGTGATGAAGATAAGAGGGTGATGGTGACAGCCGATATTTCAAAAGGCCAGACAGGTAATTATCTGGTTTACAGCGAGGGTACCGATAATGATAAGGATGGCCGTTTCAATGAAGACGGTGCAGGCGGAGTCAATTTCAACAGAAATTTTACATATAATTATGAAGAATTTGGCCTCAATGCCGGACTATATCCTGTTTCAGAGCCTGAGACGCGGGCAGTTGCTGATTTTCTTTATGACCGGTTCAATATTTATATGGTGTTTGCATTCGGGCCGCAGGACAATCTTGGTCAGCCGATGAAAGCATCTGAACGTCCGGGTGACGCCGAGGACCAGGCTCAGAATCAGCCTCCTGAACAGGGGATGATCCGCAGGGAAAGGGGCAGGATCACTTCAATCCTGAAAACCGATGAACTTATAAACAAGCTTGTCTCGGATAAATATCATGAGATCACCGGATTAAAAGGTGCTCCGTCATCAGTTTCCGGGCAGGGAAACTTTATGGAATGGGCCTACTTTCACTACGGCAGATACAGTTTCAGTACACCTGGCTGGTGGTTAGCCGTGGAAAAGGGGAAAAGCGCTGAAGCCGCATTTCTGAAGTTTGCTGACAAAATCAACCTGAAAGATGTTTTTGTTCCCTGGACCTCAATAGTCCACCCCGACTTTCCCGGAAAAACAGTTGAAGTTGGTGGCATCAAACCATTTGCAGCAATAAATCCTCCGGCCGATACCATAGGAGATCTGATTTCAGGTCATTTCAAATTTATTACCTCGATATCAGCAATGCATCCGGAACTGGAATTTCTTGATGTCAAAATTGAAGGGGCAGGTGAAAATATCTTCAGGTTATCGCTGAAGGTTCATAATAAAGGCCTGTTCGCGACAAATACGGAAGTGGGTGAACCCAATATCTGGACAAGGATAATGAGGCTCTCTGTCGAGCCTTCAGCAGGGCAAACTATACTGAGCGGACTTAAAGTACAGAGAGTTCAACGGCTTCAGGGGGACGAATCAGCTGAATTCAGCTGGCTCATTTCAGGCAAAGGCCGGTTTGGGATTACTGCCGGTTCCGCTAATGTCGGCCAGGTATCCACTTCAGCAGATCTAAAATAGTATCAGAATACAATCAATTAAATTCCTATTCTATTTAAATCTTATTTCAACTATATATCAAATATTATTATCATGAAAAATCATATCCGGTCCATATTTCCTCTGCTTATCTTAGCAATATCTCTGCCCGCTCAATCCCAGAATGCAGAATTATTCTTTAAAGCTGCAGGATCTCCGGCAAATCCCAGGGTTCAGGCCTCATGGAACAAATACTATACATATGACGGCATTACTGATATATGCAAAAAGCTTGCGAAAGAGTACCCCGACCTTGTAACGATGGAATCTGCCGGTAAATCATACCAGGGCAGGGACATTATTGCTCTTACAATATCCGATAAAAAAGCAGGTAATCCTGATTTTAAGCCGGGATTTTATATTGACGGCAACATACACTCCAATGAGATCCAGGGAACAGAAATGGCTTTATATACAGCCTGGTATCTCTGTGAAATATATGATGAAAACAAATTTATAAACCAGCTCCTCAAAGACAAGACCTTTTATATTCTGCCAACAATTAATCCTGATGCCCGCCAGTATTTTATGGATGAACCGAATACAGCAAGCTCTCCCAGGTCAGGTCTGGTGCCGATGGATAACGACCGTGACGGATTGTATGATGAAGACAAATATGATGACATGAACAATGACGGCGTTATCAGCATGATGCGCAGAAAAAATCCTTATGGCACTTATAACACTGATCCGAAAGATCCCCGCAGGATGATCAGGGCAATTCCCGGAGAAAAGGGGGAATATGAAATCCTTGGTCAGGAGGGTATTGATAATGATGGTGATGGCCTGATAAATGAGGATGGAATCGGCGGTTATGATCCAAACCGGGACTACGGCTTTAACTGGGAACCTGCATATGTTCAGCAGGGCGCGGGGAAATATCCATTTTCGTTCCCGGAGAACCAGGCGGTAAGGGACTTTGGATTCAAACACAGGAATATTACAGGATCACAGTCATTCCATAATTCCGGAGGACTTATTCTGAGAGGGCCTTCAATCCGGAATGGTGGAGCCGAGGTATTCAGCAGGGTTGACGAAAATGTGATTAATGCCATTGGCAGGAAAGGGGAAAAGATCATCCCCGGCTACAAATTCATTACAATATGGAAGGATATGTACATTGTTTACGGAGGTGAACTCGACTGGTGGTATGGGGCCATGGGATCCTATGTTTTTTCAAATGAGCTCTGGAACGAATTCATGATGTTCAATGACACTTCAAACGTCGACACCTATGAATTCGATAAGCTCCTTCTTTTTGAAGACGCTTTCATCCCATGGAAAGAGGTTGATCACCCTGTTTACGGGAAAGTTGAAATAGGCGGTTTTAATAAGAATTTCGGCCGTACACACCCTGGTTTTCTGTTGGAAAGCGATGCGCACCGGAACGCTGCATTCTGCATTTACAATGCCTGGGTAACTCCCAGTCTTGAGGTTAAGGATATTAAAGTAAGAAACCTGGGAGGCGGACTTAAAGAGGTAAGTGCAACAGTTGAAAACAAGCAATTGATGCCGACTCATTCCGGCAACAACCTGAAATACAAAATTGATCCTCCTGATTATATTTATCTCGAGGGGGGGAAAGTTGTCGCAGGAATGATTGTCGTGGACAAGGACAGGAATCTGAGCCAGGAACAGAAGAAAAATCCTCAGAAACTTGAAATTTCAAATATTGAGGGTTATTCACATATTGATCTAAAATGGATTGTCAAGGATGGAAGCAAATTTACCATTAGGGTTGAAAGTGTCAAAGGAGGAGGGGCCTCGGGCCAGTCGGAATAAAACTAGTAAGTCTGAAGAGATATCTTGAAAAATCCGGTTGCTTTCGAAGCATTTATCTGGAATTTCCACTCCCCTGCCTTATCTTTATTTTCCTCTTCAGTTACCGGAAATGATTTTCTCCAGTTAAGATTTCCAGACTCATCAATTAGTATATCAGAATATACCTTGCCATTCGGCATTACGATCTTAATTCTGATCTCACCCTCCTTGCACTCGCCGTTTATCGACATTACCACGGTGCTGGAAAGATCAACATCGAAAACATAATCGCGCGAGAAAGAACTCTCCTTTACTGATTTGGAGAAACCCCATGAAGTTCTTTCATTGTCTCCGCCTGGCGAATTCCAGTTAAATCCTTCCATGCCAGGTGTAAACATAAATTGGTCTCCGGAAAAAGGTTCACCGTTAAAGCGCGACCTGTCGCCTGTACCTCTGAAAACCCGTACCATATCTTTGTACTTGTCAGTAGCCTCAACCTGCTTCTGAGCTTCCTTCATTGCTTCGTCGACCTCCTTCTGGCTTTCCTGCAATGCTTTCTGAACCTCATACTGAGCTTTCTTCTGTTCGTAAATCGCTTTCTTCTGTGCGTCGATCTCTTCCTGCATCTTTAATTCCTTCTCCTTCTGCTCCCTGCTCTTCACCTGGGCCATTAACGGTCCGGAAAATGCGCAGAATGAAATAAAGGAAACTGCTAATAAAATAAACCTGATCTTTTTCATGACTACCCTGTTTTTAGATTCTTATGTCAAAAATAGTGCCCGGGTTTCTGTTATAGTGTTAATACAGGGTTAATACCGGGTTAATGTTTGAGATAGAACTCAGATATATTGATAATTTAAATACTTTTGAAAAGGTAATCAGCAAAGTATGAAAAAAAGAAATACGGTACTTCTCCTTGGCATCTTTTCAATAATAGTCCTGATAACGGCACAGATCATTATCATCAGAGGGGTGTGGAAACAAAAGGATGAAATGTTCAACCTCAGATACAGGCTCTTTTCACAGGATGCACTTGACGTTATGAACAGGCAGTGGGCGACCGATGGTTTTGATACAGCCCGAATACTGATCGGAGTGAAATCTGAACAGATGCTGAGAGATTTAGCCGCCAATAAAGCCGATACACTGACAGCAAAAGAAAAGAAGGACCTCATTGATTATGTCAGCCTGGTATTAAACAAGGAGCAGGATCTGTCACAATTTCTTTCAAGGTTTTTTGAAAGACGCGGTATTGACAAGAACTTCAACAGCAAAATCGTGATCAACCGTTTTGAGCTGATCAACTTCGACCAGAGAATTCCTGTTTATTTAAGCGAAGAATATGCCAGTCGCCGGCCGACCCCTCAGCAAAACGACACGCTTCGCAGAACAGGACCTCCCCCGGGAATGAGAAGGCCGTCCAGGGCTACTTCAGAAATACTCGTAAAAAGATCCTTTTATGAGACAAATTCTTACAGGCTTGATTTTGAATACCTGATTGATTTTTCAGATAAACAGAAAATAATTCTAAGGGAATCAGCAGCCTCACTTGTCCTGAGTCAATTCAGTATCCTTCTGGTTCTCACCCTGTTCCTCATCACATATAAAAATCTGATGGAGGAAAAGCGAATGTCAAACCTGAAGACCGACTTCATCAATAATATGACTCATGAACTCAAAACGCCATTATCCACAATAACTGTTGCAGGAAAAACGCTTGAGCTCCCCCTGATCAGGACCAATGAGGTCAAAATACTTGAAACAGCAAAACTGATCGGGAAGCAGAGTGTCCATCTCAATCAGCTGATAAATATGATCCTCGAAATAAGCATGTGGGAAAGGACTCAATTTCAGCTTGACAAGAAAAAAGTCAGGATTGAGGATTTTATGAATGATATCGTTGAAAGTTTCAAGTCGGGAGGTGGAAGCAGCGCCACAATAACCCAGAAGTATAATTTTAAGGATATGGATGTTGATCTCGACACAATATACTTTACCACACTTATGAATAATCTTCTTTCCAATGCGGTGAAGTATTCCGACAAGGATCCGGTTATAGAAATTGAAGGATTTACTGAAGAAAAAAGTGTATGCATAAAAATCGCCGACAACGGAATAGGTATCAGCAAAAACGATCAGAAACATGTTTTCGACAAGTTTTACCGCGCATCTACCGGGAACATACACAAGTACAAGGGTCTTGGCCTTGGGCTCTATTATGTTAAAAAAATCGCAGAAGCCCACGGAGGAGACGTTACGGTTAGCAGTAAACCGGGAAAAGGTAGTATATTTACAGTAACATTACCCAATTAACTTAATTTGTAAGATTATGAAAGTTTTATTGGCAGAAGATGACAGGGATTTTGGAAACATCCTTTCGCAATACATATCCATCAGCGGGTTTGATGTAACTTTGGCGCGCGACGGTAAGGAAGCCTGGGAGCTATTCACCAGGGAAAAACCGGATATGTGCGTTCTGGATGTTATGATGCCTGAGATGGATGGATTTACTCTGGGTGAAAAGATAAAGGAGGTCCGGCCTGAGATTCCCATTATATTCCTTACTGCCAAGAGTCTTAAAGAGGATATCGTCAGAGGATTGAAAATCGGGGCAGATGACTATATTACAAAACCTTTCGATCCGGAGGTTCTTATTCTCCGGATCAGCAACATCCTTAAAAGAGCCTATTCCTCAACTAACGATGAATTCAAAATTTCAAACACAGTGCTTAATTTCAACACTCTTGAACTCATCTGCGGTAGCTCAAAGGAGAAGATGACACTGAAAGAAGCACAACTGCTGAGATATTTTATTATAAATAAAAACAAGATCCTTGCCAGGGAAGATATTCTGACTGAGATCTGGGGAGAAGATGATTATTTCCTCGGCCGGAGCATGGATGTATTTATTTCCAGGCTGAGAAAATATATCTCCGAAGATAAAAATATTGATATCCGGACCGTACGGGGAACTGGCTTTATTCTTGAAGAGGTAAAGCCGGGAGAGGAATTCAAAACAGAGGAATAACAGTCTATTCTCCTCGTTTAAAAGAGATCATCTCACTTACACCTGATTCGATCGACCTCAGGAGAGGCTTATTTCCCCAGAACTTCCTTCACTTTATTATACAATACATCTCCCCTAAGGTTTCTTCCTATGATAACGCCGTTTTCATCAACCAGGAAGTTTGCCGGGATAGCAGATACTGCATAGATCCTGGCAGCCTCACTGTTCCAGTATTGAAGATCTGATACATGCGTCCAGGTAAGCTTGTCATTAGCAATTGCCTTTACCCAGTCATCCTTTGTACGGTCAAGAGAAACTCCGAAAACATCAAATCCTTTCTTTTTAAATTCATTATAAACTTTGACCACGTTCGGATTTTCCTGCCGGCAGGGTCCACACCATGCAGCCCAGAAATCAACAAGCAGAAGTTTTGCTCCTACTTTTGAATAGAGGCTTACCGGATTCCCGTCAGGATCGTTAAGTGTAAAGTCAGGAGCTTTCTGTCCGATTGCAACAGCTTTCATTTTTTCAACCCTTGTCTTCAGGGTCCTGATCGTTTCAGTGTTGGCAACAGCAGTATCCATTGCATTAATGTATGTTTCAATCTCCGATCCTTCCATATCATAGGTTAGTCCTGACAGAATTTGCGGGGAGGCAAATGAAGAGGGGTTGTTCCTGACAAAATCTTTCTGCGTTTGCATCATTTCTTTCTCTCCCGATTCAATTTCCTTCATGAGCTGTGCTGCTTTTGCAGTATCTCCGGTCTGCGCAGCCATCTGATATTCATTGTAAACCTTATTATATTTTTCATTAAAGACATTCAGTGAATTGACAAAACCATTATATTCGTCCTGTGTCTTCGAACCTGTTATTTTTGCTCCGTAAAGAGAATCGAGCTTACCTGCTATGGTAATCTCAGCATTTTCAAGGTAGAATTGTGTTCTCATTCTTGTATTTCTGGCGCTAAGCAAAACCATATCGGGATATTTAACTGCACCACCCTTCATCTTGAAGGATCCCTTGTAAGCAATTGCTGAGTCGATTGTTACTATCTTACCTGCTTCTATTTTCTGAAGCATAAATGTCACACTGTCGGCGCCATCAATTTTACCATTTATGACATAATGCGGTTTGGACGTGCATGCACCAATGGCGATAGCAATTAGAGTCAAAAAGAAATGTTTCTTCATTTTATGATTTTGAATAATGATTAATAAATCGGGTTTAAAATTCTGATAAACTCGCGCAAAGATATGAATTATTGTTAATTCCGCTTATTTTTTGAAATATTTATTGAGAAGGATGAGTGCAGCCTTATAGGAAGTTATCGTTCCTTTATAGAGTTCCGTTTCAAGTTCAGGAACAAGAGATTTTACTTCTTCGTGATTATAAAATGAGGACTTCAGGTATCCGGAAACCATGTCGTGCATCCTGATTACCGCCTGCTGTTTTCTCAATTCTTCAAAATAGCCGGTCTTTTTGATGAAGCCGGCATAATCCTCAATAACTTTCCAGATTTCACTTATGCCGGTATTCTGGCTTGCCGAACATGTGAGCGACAAAGGTTTCCAGCCCGACTGGGTTTCCGGGAAAAGTGAAAGCGCATTCTGAAACATTACCCTTGAGTTTTCGGCCGGTATTTTATTCCCGCCATCAGCTTTGGTAATGGCAATTGCATCAGCCATCTCAATTATTCCCCGTTTGATCCCCTGAATTTCATCTCCTGTGCCGGTAAGCATTAGCAGGAGGAAAAAATCAACCATCGCACGGACAGCAGTCTCCGACTGCCCGACTCCAACGGTTTCCACAAGTATTGTATCAAATCCGGCTGCTTCGCAAAGTATTATGGATTCCCTTGTTTTCCTGGCAACTCCGCCCAGTGTCCCCGCTGCTGGAGACGGCCTGACGAACGCATTGGGATGGACACTCAGCTTTTCCATCCTTGTCTTATCACCCAGTATGCTCCCCTTTGTATTCTGGCTGCTTGGATCAATAGCCAATACAGCAATCTTTTTTCCAGCCGCTGCTGCAAGCAATCCAAAAGACTCAATGAAAGTACTTTTCCCGACACCCGGTACGCCAGTAATTCCTATTCTTATCGACCGTGAGCTGTATGGAAGGCATTTTTCTATAATTGACTGTGCCGTTTTGAAATGCTCAGGGAGTGAGCTTTCAACAAGAGTTATTGCCTGGCTCAGTATAGTCCTGTTACCCGATAATATTCCGGTTACAAACTCATTGACGGAATATCTCTTCCTTCTTTTTCTTGAATTTTTACCAAGAACATCAGGGTTTATATTGGGAGGATGAGGAACACCTTCCTGAATTTTGAAGGAGACTTTATTACAGTCTTTTCCCTCCATCATTCAATTAATTCTTCGGAGCTTCCTGATTAACATCAGCATTCAGCATAAGTACAACCTCTGAGTTCTTAGGATCGTTCGTATAAACATAAATTGCCTTAGTAACCTTACCCTTATAGCTGCCTGAATTAAAAACCGCCTTTATTGAGCCTGATTCCCCGGGTTTGATCCCTTGTCCCAGTATGCCCTGCTGGACTGCAGTACATCCGCATGATGCTTTTATATACCTGATAATAAGATCTCTCTTGCCATCATTTTTAAATTTGAATTCAACATCGCTGGCACCGGATCCGGGGATTGTTCCCAGTTCAACAGTTTTGGTTTCGACATTGAATACCGGAGCATTCGCCAGTTCATCTTTAGTCAGTCCTGAGAAATCTTCGACAAGGTTGGCACTAACCGCATAATAAACATTCTGATCGATAATATCATTTATTTTAAGTCTTACTATATCTGTTGTATATCCCCAGGCCTGGTTCTTTGTCGCGTCGTATGTTCCCTCAATAATGCCTTTCTGGCCAGGTTTCAATGTTGTTGGATTAGCCTTCATTGAAATATGCGGCGGGACATTGTCAAACTCAATTTTTGCCGGCTGGGCCGAAGTGTTTATCACCTGCATTGTCCTGATTTTCTTTTCATTCTTCTTAATATTAGTGAATGCCAGATGATTGCTCTCGAACCTGACAGGACCTACAGGGAATATAAAAAGTTCCTCCGTGGTTTTTTCATGAGGTATTACTTCACCCTTAATAACCAGAACTATAACTTCAGGTTTTGAATTGGTGTAAACAGAAAGCGTCTTGTTAAACGGACCGGGCCTGTCCTTCGGATCATAGATAGCAGTAACCTTACCCGTGCCTTTCGGAGGTATCGGGCTTTTAGTCCATTCCGGGGTCGTGCATCCGCATGATGCGACAATATTTTGAATTACAAGAGGTTGATTCCCTGTGTTCTGAACAACAAAATCATATTTCTGACTGCCTGACTCCTCCTTGAATTTTCCAAAATCATGTTCAGCTGATGAGACTTTAAGCATTGGCTGGGCCCAGATCGCTGCTCCGCTGAATGCCAGTATTGTAACCAGAAAGAACTTTTTCATATAGTAGTCTTTTTTATTAATTTATTTAACAGTGATTTTATGTGATCTTTTTTGATATATATAAAAACGTTTATACAACAAGTTTATTTGAAATTATGGTATAATCTATTCACAAAGATCAGACCAAAACAAACATCCCGCATCAAAGACGCAAAAATAATAAAGTTTGATCTTCTTATTAATTTTGTTAAAGAATATCTTTAGTTTTGTTCCCTGACCGAATTTATTTGGAACAAAATTTGAGGATATTAAATCCGTTCCGTAATGTGAAAGTATTGAAGATGAGAAATACTTCCAAGTTTATTATTGTGATAATCCTGGGCATGCACTTTTATAATGCTCAGGGTCAGTTCTATAATGGACATCAGATGCCATTCGGTAAGAACAGGGTCCAATATTACAACTATTACTGGTCGTACTACAGATTTGATAATTTTGACTGTTACTTTAATGAGTACGGACGGGATCTCGCCCAGTTCACAGCTGACTATGCCATGAAAAAGCTGGAAGAGATTGAAGATTACTTTGATTATACTCTTGAAAAGAGGATGATCTTCGTGATCTATAATAAGAATAACGAATACAGACAGTCCAATATCGGTCTTGTTACATTTGATGAAGATACCTATAATACAGGGGGATTCAGCAGAATAATCAAAAACAAGGTTATGCTCTACTACGAGGGTGACCATGTTGCATACCAGAAACAAATAGCATCAGCAATTACTGAATCCATAATCAACGAGATGCTGTACAATGCGGATTTCAAGGACAGGATTGCGAGCTCATCCGTTATTTATATGCCTGACTGGTATTTGAAAGGCCTTATAAACTATGTATCCTCCGGATGGGATTATGATGTTGAGAACAGGGTAAAAGACGGCATTAAATCGGGAAAATACAAGAATATCAATCACCTTGAATTTGATGATGCCATTTATGCAGGCCAGTCATTCTGGAGATTTATCGCAAGAAAATATGGAGAAGCAATTATTCCCAATATTATTTACCTAACCAAGGTATATAAGAACGTCGACGACGGATTCCTGTATGTTCTGGGCGTCAAGCTGAAAGACCTTCTTGTGGAGTGGAGACAGTATTACGTTGAGGAGTTTTCTACCGACCGCGACCTTCCGGCTGATGATGAAAAGACTTTGAGAAAATCGGTAAAAGAGCAGGTTTACCAGCAGGTAAAGATCAGTCCTGATAAAAAGTATATCGCATATGTTACAAACGACTGGGGCAGGAAAAGGATATTTCTTTATGATCAGTCGACAGGAAAGGCAAAGAATATATTCAAAGCCGAACCTAAGTACGAGCATAAGACTGATAATAAATACCCTGTAATAGGATGGCACCCCAGCAGTCGGATCCTGACATATATAAATGAAGAAAAAGCAGGAATGGTTATATATTTCTTCAGGACCGAAGAGAAGAAGACCGAGCAAAAGAATTTCCTCTACTTTGACAAGGTACTCGATTTCTCATATTCCCCTGAAGGGTCAAGAATAGTTATGTCAGCAGTAAAGGATGGCATAACCGACATATACATACACACCATAGCTTCGGGCACCAATGAGCAGATTACCCGCGATATTGCAGATGATCTTAATCCATCATTCCTGGACAGCCAGGGAAGCAAAATAATATTCTCTTCAAACAGGTTATCAGATACTCTGACGAACACAGGTGATCCTTTCGAAAAGCTCTCCCCCGTATTTGATCTTTTCACATATGATACCGAAAAGAAGAACAACTTGCTTGTAAGGCTCTCTGAAGATAAGTATTCAAGCAGATATCAGGCATCGGTGTCGTCAGGAAACAGCATTTCGTATATCGGTGACGGCAATGGTATACTCAACAGGTATTCTGCAGTTTTCGACAGCTCTATAAGCTACATTGACACTGCAATGCATTACCGGTACTTTATCAGATCCACCCCTGAAACAAACTACGACAGGAATATATTGAACCAGTCACTGCCTGGTGGTTCAGATCTGTTTGGTGAGGTTATCTTCAAAGACAGCAAATACAGGATCAGAAAAGGGACCTTAGAGAGTCAGGTAAAGGTATCACCGAACGACCTGATTAAAAGCAATTTCCGTAAGGAGCAGGACAAATTATTTCATAAGGCTGACAGCATAGAGGAGATCAGGAAATGGCTGATTGCAGAAGACAGGCGAAGAAGGGATACCCTTACAAAACCTCTCTATGAGTATTACATTAAGAATGAACCTATCAATATCAGCCATTATATTTTCGAAAAAGAAAAGCAGAATTTCTATGAACAGCAATGGCGGAAAAAATACATGAATATTGACCTTGATACGGGGAAAATAGATCTGCCGCTGATAAGAATCTATGAAACATCTTTTTATAATAATTATATAGCCAATCAGATCGACTTTACATTCCTTAACAATTCATACCAGGTATTTAACGGCGGTGCGGGCTATTTCAATCCCGGGATCAACATGCTTACCAGGTTCGGGATTCTTGATCTGTTCGAAGATTACAGGCTTACTGCAGGATTCAGGTTTTCAGGAAACTTCGACAGTAACGAGTATCTTCTCAGTTTCGAGAGCCTGAAGGGAAAATTCGATAAGCAGTTTATCTTTCACCGACAGGTTTATTTCAGTCAGGACGAAGACGGTTACCTGTATAAAACCCATACTCACAACGTATATATTACTTTTGCCAAACCAATAACACCGGTCCTTGCCCTCAGGGGAACCTTCTCATACAGAAACGACCGTAATGTAAAGCTCGCCCAGGATCTGAATTCATTAAGTTCCGAAACTTTGACACAACATTGGGGTGGACTTAAAGGTGAAGTGATTTTTGACAATACCCGAAAGAGAAATGTCAATATTTATTTTGGCACAAGGTTTAAAATTTTCGGGGAGTATTACCGGCAGTTAACAACCAATAAATCAGACATGTTTGTTGTCGGAGGCGATTTCAGGCATTACACCCGAATACACAGGGAACTTATCTGGGCTAACCGCTTTGCTGCAAGCTCATCATTCGGTCCTACCAAACTTGTTTATTACCTTGGTGGAGTTGATAACTGGATGGGTTATCTTTTTAACAAGTACGCAATGTTCGACACTTCCATTCCGGTGAGTCCCACACAGAATTACGGATTTCAGGCCCTTGCCACGAATATGAGAGGATTTACCCAAAACGTAAGAAATGGAAATAATTTCGCCCTGATAAACAGTGAAATCAGATGGCCTTTTGTAAGATACTTTGCCGGACATCCTTTAAGATCCAACTTCCTCAACAGCCTGCAGCTTGTAGGTTTCGGAGACATCGGTACAGCCTGGACAGGATCAAGCCCCTGGTCGGGAGAGAATGGCTACGACACTGAAGTTTTCAAAAACGGACCGGTAACAGTGACCCTTGATTCAAACAGGAAGCCAATCGTGGCCGGATTCGGCGCCGGGCTTCGTGCACAGCTTATGGGTTATTTTGTAAGAGCCGACTGGGCCTGGGGTATAGAAGACGGTTATATTCTGCCCAGGATTTTCTACCTGTCTTTCAGCCTCGACTTCTAATATTCCAAGCTGGTCGCTGGTTTGGCATCATCTTTGTATTTCGAAATAAAATAAAAAATCGTGGAAATAACAAAGATTCTTTTTCATTTGAAAAATTTAGAATATGTTTGCAGAATTGATGTTATAATTAACCAAAAAAAGGATAAAAATGGCTTACAAAATTAATGAAGATTGCACTGCTTGCGGAACATGCATTGATGAATGTCCGGTTGAAGCAATATCTGAAGGCGACATCTATAAAATTGATCCTGACGTATGCACTGATTGCGGTGCCTGCGCTGATGTTTGCCCTGTGGAGGCAATTCATCCGGCTGAATAGTATTGCGATCTTAAGAACTAAAGGGGCTTAAAAGGCCCCTTTTTGTTGTGGATCATATCTTGCCTTCCCGAGAATTTCCTGTAAATTAATATCACTCATCAGGTATTCCAGATTTGTTCCCCTGTTTTTATTCATATACGATTCAATGATCCTGAAACCCAGCCAGACAGCCGCCCTTCCTGGCGATTCATTAGTAAAATAACTGGTAAAGGGAGCATCTCCAACAAGCTTGCGAATTGTAAACTGATCGGTCTTGAAAACCAGATCATTCTCAATCATATACTGCCACATCTGTCCCTCATTATTCCTGCAGAATTTCATCTGCCCGGCAGTAAAGCCAAAAATAATTTCATCCTCAACTTCAGGCATCATGCACCTGGCAAAATACCGCAGCTTTCCCTCGTGAAGCATTTCTGCAAGAACATTGTCGGCCGGGTATTTCATCGAGTCAAAATCCCACTGTGAGGCACCCCACCCGTAAATGCAATCGGGTACAATATATTCAGGCTTCATCCTCGCCGACATATAAGTATATATTCCCAGTCCCGGGTAATACTCACAATCAGCACCCAGGTACTTGTCGAGGCCAATTCCCAGGGCCGGTTCGCCCGACATTGTTAAAATACTTGCATTAAATCCGGTGATGCATGAAAAAACCGCTGGCACAACTTTTTCCGGGAAATAATATTTGAAATGACGGAAAGCATCTTCAAGATTCCGTTCAACTGATGAGAGGTCAGGGTAGAGTTTCATTGTCAGTTTAAAAACATCGTTGTTTTGCTTGTCAGTGCAGAATCTCACAAGAAAATCACCGAAGGAAGGATCATTTATATCTCCTGTATTAATGGCATAGCTGAAAAGCTGCATAAGGGAACCATATTTTTCTTTAAGATCAGGCAGTTTCGTTGCTATCTCTTCGGGGTTCATCGTGAAAAGATCCTTCTCAAGCCGCTTTATTTCAATATCAGCCTTTATGGATGATATATTAACTTTATAAGGATTTTTGCTGCAGGAGAAGATACATAGTGACAGCAGTAAAATGGGAATAAGGAATTTGTACCTGATTTTCATATGATTAAGTTAATACTACTAAAATAGATACTTTTAATATAATAACAACAGTGTCCGGCTAAATGTATGAGATTACCTTCGGTGAGCTCGTCCCGCTAGCGGGACTCGGTTCTTCGCTCCGCTCTGAATGACAAGTAATTATAGGGTCAAGCGGAATGAAGCGAAGAATCTCATACTCGTCTTATTAGTTTTCCCGGACAATATTGATATAATAACAACAGATAAAACGTTTCTGTTTCTTCAGTTATTATTTGCTATTTTTGGGATTGTTATTAACACAGGAAAATCAGACAGACAGTAAGGATTTAGATATTAATACAATGCTACTAAAAATTAAATCGTTTGAGAAAAAGAAGATTATTTTCTTCTTCATGATTGCATTGATCCCCGGCAGAATTTTATTGGCCCAGGATTACAGGTACGGTATCTGTGTTGCTCCGGTAATCTCATGGTTCAAAACCGACGTGGAGAATGTCAGTAATAAGGGCGCGCGGACAGGTTTTCTCTTCAGCATTTCCGCTGAGAG
This sequence comes from Bacteroidales bacterium, assembly GCA_038252165.1. Taxonomy (GTDB): domain Bacteria; phylum Bacteroidota; class Bacteroidia; order Bacteroidales; family VadinHA17; genus LD21. The sequence goes on from JBBSAP010000025.1 coordinate 27,825, forward strand.
GCATCTCACCGATAACTGGCATTTTACTTCCGGACTTGCTTTTACTACCGCCAGCGCAAGGCTTGTAAACGCTGATAATTCTTTTTTCAGATTCTCCGATCATACTTCTACAATTGCTGCAGGAGAAACTGTCATTTACAGACTTCAGTATATCTCAATGCCTGTAGGTATAAAGATTAAAACCACTGAAAAAGGGTATTTTACATACTTTGCTGAATTCGGCCTTGACCCTAAAATTGTCATAAACGGCAGAGTCGATATCCCTTCAATCGACATCAAAGGAAAGTTTGCAATGACTGAGATAAGAAGGTTCAATGCAGGTTACCATCTAACAGCAGGTGCTGAATATTCACTTAACGGAAATACATCTCTTGTTCTCGGGCTCGGTTATGAAACGAATATATTTGACATTACAAAGGATTTTGAAAGCATGCAAACTGATCGCACAATTCATAAACTGCTGAAATTCATAATCGGCCTTAATTTCTGACCTGACCTCTATGAAAATATCTGTCGCTCAGCTCAACTATAAAATCGGCAATTTTGCAGGAAATAAGGATTTGATCTGCAAAGCCCTGGACAAGGCAAGAGAAGAAGGATCTGATCTTGTAATTTTTTCCGAACTCTGCATTCCCGGATATCCTCCCCTTGATCTTCTTGACCATGTTGATTTTATTGAAAAATGCGACCAGACAGTTAAAGAAATTGCTGCCTTCTGTACAGGGATAACGGCTATCGTGGGTTCCCCCACTTTCAATACCGACCCTGAAGGCAAAAAGCTTTATAACTCAGCGCTGGTGCTTTCAGAAGGTAAAATCATTTTTAAAACCAACAAAGCCCTTCTTCCCACCTATGATATTTTTGACGAGTACCGCTATTTTGAACCCGAAAAAAACTTCTCGATATTTACTATCCAGGGGATAAAAATTGCTCTTACAATCTGTGAGGACCTCTGGGATGAACAACCTTTTGATAACAAGTTTGAAAAATCGAGGCTCTATTCCGTTTCTCCAATGGACGAGCTCTCGAGGTATAATCCCGATCTTATAATCAATATCACGGCTTCTCCATTTTCATATACAAAAGTGGAAGCGAAGAAGAATATATTTATTGCAAAAGCAATTAAGTATAAGATACCTGTTATTACTGCAAACCAGACAGGCGCAAACACTGAACTGATATTTGACGGCGCATCATTGATAATCAGCCCAGGCGGCAGAATATTTCGCCAGCTTGGATACTTTGAGGAGACTGTGGAAACATTTTCGCTCGGGGAAGTCATTTCGGGAACTGCCACTTACAACAACCCTTCATACGAACCTGTTTCCCTGGTTTATAAAGCCCTTGTTACAGGAATACGGGATTATTTCGCAAAAACAGGGTTTAAAAAGTGCATTATAGGATTATCAGGAGGGATCGACTCGGCTGTTGTTATCTGTCTGGCAAGGGAGGCACTCGGGCATGAAAATGTCAAAGCGCTTTTAATGCCCTCGAAATATTCATCCACACATTCCGTTTCCGATTCAATTATTCTGGCAGATAATATCAGGGTAGGTTACGAAATCATCAGCATTGAAAAACTATTTTCAGCTTTCCTCGATACCCTTGCTCCCTTCTTCAAGGAGAGAAAAAGTGATGTCACAGAAGAGAATATCCAGGCACGGATCAGAGCGGTACTTCTTATGGCATTTGCAAATAAATTTGGATATATCCTGCTGAATACTTCAAATAAAAGCGAAGCTGCTGTTGGTTATGGCACTTTGTATGGCGACATGGCAGGAGGCTTGTCTGTTATCGGAGATGTTTACAAAACAGACGTTTATAAACTAGCCAGGTACATCAACAGGGAGAGAGAAATTATTCCTGAAAGCATAATTATGAAACCGCCCTCAGCTGAACTAAAACCAGATCAGTTCGACACTGATTCACTACCGGAATACAAAATACTCGATTCAATACTCTACCAGTACATAGAATTGCAAAAACCGGCGGAAGAGATTGAACCGGAAGGATTTGAAAGATCAGTAGTCGATAAGGTTATCAGGCTCATAAATTCTAATGAATATAAACGATACCAGGCGCCCCCGGTCCTGAGAATATCATCAAAATCATTCGGTGACGGCAGAAAAATGCCAATCGTTGCAAAATACTAACCGTTTGTTATGCAGTATAAGGATCCTTATATAGAAATATGCCTTGAAGGAGCATTATCAGCCTTCAGGGGTTTAAGTCAGGCTGACAAAGAGGTTCTTGATCAGCATCATCTGGCAGTCAATTACAGGAAAGGAGAAACAATAATCAGTGAAGGCACCAACCCAAAAGGGCTGATCTGTCTCGTTTCTGGAAAAGCTAAATTATTCAGGGTTGGAGCGGGAAACAGGGAACAGATATTAAAAATGCTGCGACCTCACAGCTACCTGGCTTACAGATCACTTTTTTCAGATGTTTCATTTCCCTTTGACGCGGTTGCGATTGAAGAATCTGCTGTCGTTATTTTGGAAAAGCATGCCATGTCGAGAATCCTGAGGCAGAATTCTGAACTTGCGATCAGGTTCATGAAAATTATCTCTGAAGATCTTCTATCTGCTGATAGAAGATTGATATCTCTTACCCAAAAACATGTCAGGGGACGGTTAGCAGAGTCAATTCTTCTGCTCAGGGAAACCTATGGAATGGAGGCAGATGGAAAGACTCTCAGAGTTCTTCTTTCAAGAGAAGATCTGGCTCACCTCTCAAGTATGACTACTTCCAACGCAATCAGGACACTTTCAGTCCTTGTCTCTGAGAAAATAATTGATATTGAGGGAAGGAAAATAGTGATTCTTAGCCTTTCAAGGCTGGAAGCGATAAGCGAATCGGGACAATGACCTGACACTATTCCCTGAAGAAGATCCTTTTTACTCTGTGCGGAACTGATGTCAGTATCTCATAAGGTATTGTTTCACATTGCCTTGCAAGTTCATTAATTGAAATATTCTGTCCGAATATTTCTGCCTCCTCTCCTTCTGAAGCATCAATTCCCGAAATATCTGCCATACATGTATCCATACATATATTACCAATCAGGGGAGCTCTCTTCCCTTTGATAAAGAGGTTCCCCTTCCTGTTTCCAAGCCCCCTGTCCAATCCGTCGGCATAACCTACCGGAAGGATAGCAATTACCCGTTCAGTGTCCGATACATCTGCACAACCATATCCCACAGGTTCACCGGCTGGTATACTCTTCACCTGAGAAATGCGTGTTTTAAACCGGCTGGCTGGCCTGAGTGTAATACCCTCAAATGAACCTGCACCGTAAATACCGATACCGGGCCTTACCATGTCAAACTGATATTGTGGAAACCTGACTATTCCTGAAGTATTGAGAATGTGACGTAGAAAAGAGTATCCCACAGTCTGCTTGATACTGCTTACTGCTGAAGAGAACAGTTCAACCTGATGATGGGTAAATTTATCAAATGCCGGATCTTCACTGCTTGCAAGATGAGAAAAGACCGACATAATTCTGATGCATGAGAACTCTTTCATCCTTAAAGCCAGCTTATCAATTTCATCAGTCATAAATCCCAGACGATGCATCCCGGTATCAATCTTTAAATGAATGGGATAGTTATAAAGCCCGTTCCTTGAGGCGGCTTCGGCAAATCGTTCCAGGGATGAAAAGCTGTAAATCTCCGGTTCAAGATTATTTTGAATGATAACGTCAGCTGATGTAAGATCAGGATTCATAACAATTACAGGAATTGTCACTCCTGCTTTACGGAGCTCAACGCCTTCATCTGCGTAAGCCACTCCCAGGTAGCTTACCTGATGGTATTCCATTAATCCGGCTATTTCTGCAGCTCCTGCCCCGTAACCAAAAGCTTTTACCATTGCCATAATACGTGTTTCCGGATTGAGAAATTTCCTGAGCTCGTTGAGGTTATGGGAAATGGCATCCAGATTTATTTCAAGCACTGTAATATGAACCTGTTGCTCAAGCAGTCTCCCGATCCGCTCAAGCTCAAATATCCTGGCACCCTTCAGCAGTATCATCTCGTTCAGGAACTCATTGCTGTTGAAGTGAGCTATGAAATCATCAGTCGTATAGAAGAACCTGGCTTCATCATCAAATGATGAACTGTTCCTCATCAGCGCTTTACCTATACCAATGAATGTATCAATTCCGGTTTTCCTGACAAGGTCCGCAACTTCACTGTAAAGTTCTTTTTCTTCACGTCCGCTCTGGATAAAATCAGAAAGAATTAGTGTTGTTTTACGATTGTTTTGAGTACTGAGGTATTCAAGCGCCATTCCCAGAGAACCCGGATCGGAATTATAAAAATCTTCAATAAGTTGACAATTATTTATCCCGCTCTTCAGCTCCATTCTCATTGCAACCGA